>JARGFH010000001.1 GCA_029210695.1 Acidimicrobiia bacterium | reverse complement strand
CGACGTCTCGTCCCATCACCCTGATAATCCATAACTCCATCCTCGCTTCCAAGCTCCGGAGTCTCCAACTCTCCCAGGGCGATTCAGCCGTCGCCGGCGGCTGTGGCGATCGCAGCCGAGATCACCGGCAATGACGACGGTGCGTCTCGGGTCATCGACCTCGCCGCGTATCAACGATTCATCGACCGCAAAGACGGTGCGTCATGAGCACCGATTCGGTCTATCAGCAGCTCCGGAGCCACCTGGCGTATCTGAACCTTCAAGCGGCAGCCGAAGCGCTCCCCACCCAACTCGAGGCGGCCCGCACCGCCAAGACGGGTCACACCGAGTTCATCGAAGCACTCCTGGCAATCGAGGTTGACGCCACCGAACGGCGCCGCCACAACGCCAGGATGCGATTCGCGAACTTCCCGGCCCCGTGGACCGTCGACGACTTCGACTTCACAGCCCAACCCACGGTCGACGAAGCAATGATCCGCGAACTGGCCACCTGTAGTTTCCTCGACGACGCCACCAACGTCCTGTTCATCGGACCGCCCGGCGTCGGGAAAACCATGCTCGCCATTGCCCTGGGCCACGCCGCGGTCGACGCCGGACACCGCGTGTATTACACGACCGCAGCAGACCTCGCCGCACGGTGCCGCAAAGCCGCACTCGAAGGCCGGTGGGCGGCGACGATGCGGTTCTTCTCCGGACCATCCGTGCTCATCATCGACGAACTCGGATATCTTTCGATGCCTACCCAAGACGCCTCAGCATTGTTCCAAGTCATCGCCCGCCGCTATCTGAAAGGATCCGTGATCCTGACCACCAACCGGGGCGTCGCCTCCTGGGGAGACATCTTCTCCGACACCACCATCGCCGCCGCCATGCTCGACCGTTTGCTACACAGATCGGTGGTGTTCAACATCGACGGCGATTCCTACCGGCTCCGAACCCACCAAGCCGCCAACCGCAAACGACGACCCAAAGGAGGAAACAACTAGCATCCAAACCCAACCCAAGGTGAGGAATTTCGATGAGCAACCCTGGGGAATTTCAGCGAGCGGCGTCAACCCCGGCATCGGTGTTGGTGACCACTTGGTCGCTGAGTGCGCAGACGCCTTGGCCCTCCTAACGGCTGCCACGGCGCAAGACGGATCGCTGGTGGAGGGATTCGCCCTGGCAGGACAGCTACTGGCAGCTGAACTCAACCGGGCCGTCGCCGCGGAGAACTGTGCCGCAGCAGAGGAGAGCGTTGTCGCCGCCCAGTTGGTGTTGGCGACCGCCGAATTTGACGGTATCACAATCCCCACATTCGACACCGAGGCAGCCGACATAGTCCCCGATCTGATTGAACTGCTTTCCGCCTACAACGCCGGTGACCTGTGCCGTTAGGAGTTCTGCCGCTGCTGGAACCGCAAGAGCGCGGCGTCCAGCTCTTCCCACCCGACGGCCAGTTCGGTCTTGTTCTTCCGCAGCACCATGAGCGCCGCTTCCCGGAACAGCCCGGTGAGATCGGCAAACGACAATCCCTCGGTCTTGCGGGCCAGTTCATCGAGATCGACTTCGGGTGAGAACGGCACGTCGGTGATAGCGATCAAAGCGCGTCGACCCTCCACGTCGGGAAGACCCAGTTCGATGTGTGTCTCGAAGCGTCCCGAGCGCAGCAGCGCCGGGTCGACCAGATCCTTGCGGTTGGTGGCTCCGATCACGACCACGTCGCCGCGTTCGCCGATTCCGTCCATCTCCGTCAGGAGTGCGGCGACGACCGAGTCGGTGACGGAAGTGGTCGAGGATCCCCGTACAGGCGCCAAAGCGTCGATCTCATCGAAGAAGAGAATCGAGGGAGCAACAGCCCGGGCCCTGGAGAACACCTCCCGGACACCGCGTTCCGACTCGCCGACGAATTTGTCCAGCAGTTCGGCCCCCTTGATCGGGAAGAACGCCGCTCCCGACTCATGGGCCAGCGCCCTGATCACGAAGGTCTTGCCGGTTCCGGGTGGGCCGTAGAGCAGGATCCCTCGCGGTGGGTCGATTCCCATGGAGGCGAATCGCTCAGGTTGGGTCATCGGCCAGATGACCGCTTCGGTCAGCCGTTGCTTTACGTCTTCGAGACCGGCCACCCGTTCGAATCCGTACGAAGGTATCTCGCCCATCGAAACGGTTCCCAGCGATGGAGTCGTTGCCTCGATCGCAATGGTCATTAGTTCGGTGGTGACGTCGCCGGCATTGCGAGCCACCATCGCCGACGCATGGACGACGGCCGCCAGGATGTCTGCCCCGGAGAATCCTGCCGACCGCGCGGCCAGCTGCGCATAGTCGACGTCGGCGGTAGGCACCTTCGCCAGTGCCGCTTCGTATAGCGCCTTGCGGCGCTCCAGGTTGGGGGGCGGGATGGACAGTGTGCGGGGGAGAAGCGGCGATTTGGTGATCGTGTCGTCGAGGTGACGGAGCGAGCTGACGCCGAGTACGGCCGCCAGGCCCCTCCGCTCCGACACCGCGTCGAGAAACCAGCGAAGGATCGCGCCCACCTGGGTCTTGAAGGCCGAAAGGCCTTCCTCCCCGGTGACGGCTTCGAGACGGTTGATCATGACCACGCCCGGCACCGGAGTGGTCTTGACGGCCTTTTCGAGAAGGTCGAGCAACTTCTGCGGCTTGAACACCAGGTCGACGTTGACCTCATGTACGTGCGCGTCCACAGCCTCCGCTGCCGCGTGGACCAGTTCGACCTTGCCGCACCCCGTCGGTCCTTCGACGATGACCCCGGCTACCTCCGGCAGACCCCAGGCGGCCGGAAGATCACGATGACCGGTCAGCAGCGAGAACCATCCCGTGAGCACGTCCAGTTCGTTGGTCAGGCCGGCCAAAAGAGCTTCTGCAGTAGACGGCACTCGAGGTACGTCCGCCAATTCCGGATCGGTCACTTCGCGCTCGGGAGACTCCTCTCGACGGGCTGCCTCAGGTTCAGGAACGATCCGCGTGTTTGCTCCCACCATGACGGCCTGGCCCGGTTCGACGGCGATCACCCTGACCTCGATGTGGTTTTCTGCGCCGTCCGCGTAGGCCGGGTCGACTCCGACGACATCGCCGATCGAAACGGGGATTCCCTGGAGTGCCCGTGCCATGGCTTTAGCGTCCAAGGGCAACTCTGCACCCTCGATCACCACCAGGGCGGCAGTAGGGAGGATGATTCGTTTGGCGTCGATGCCCTGCCCGAGATACAACCCGGCGTTGTCGAGCATGCGCGGTCCCAACAGCAGCGCGGTCGGCTCCGGCACGTCGCCGGCCCGGACGAGCGCGTGGGTCTTGCCGATGGAGATGATGCCGCCACCCGGCATTCCCATGGCGGCGAGAATGGTTCCGTCTGCTCGAATGACCGGGTCCTTGCCGGCGCGTACCGTGAATCGCATACGGGCATAGTAGAGATCGAGTAGTGATCGGCGTTCGACAGCCTCAGATCTCGATGACCCGCTGAACGGGAAGCGACAATGCTCCGGTGGCATCGATCAGCTTCACGCCCGCCCGCTGGAGCCACTGCCAAACGAGGTGGGCCTCCTCGGCGTCGGCCACAGATGGGGGTACCTCCGGCGGGGGAGCGTCCGGCAGTGCCGGGGTCGGAACGAGCGGGCGTTGCACGGCCGACCAGGCCGAGATCAGCCTGCCCTGTTCGATCATTGCTCCATCTCCGTGCGCATCCTCGATCATCATGACTCCGCCACCGCTCAGGGCTTGCCAGGCGTGGCGGCGGTTGATGGCTCTGGCGAGCGATCGATGGCGGTCCCTGAGCCAGCCTGCTTCTTCGAAACGTGCTGCTGCCGAGTGTTCGAGCATCCGGTCTTCGAGTGGCCCGAGCAGGAGCGATGCATTGGTGTCCACGCCGGCCAGCAGCAACGCCACCACTTCGCTATACCGGCTCTCATCGAGGGTTCCGTCGCACGGGCAAAGGGCGACCCCGAGTTGGGCGGGAGCGCACGGACCCTGACGACTACCCGGTCTGCCTGCGCAACGTCGGATCTGCGTTGCGTCCCAGAGCGCATTGATGATCATCTCCGCACTGCGGCGGTTGCGGAAGGGGCCGAGGTACAGCAGGCCGTTCTCCTTGACCGTCCGCACGATCGAGAGACGGGGGAATCGCTCGTCGGTCAGTTTCACCCAGTGTGATGACTTGGGCGGTTTGGAGCGGCGGTTGTAGCGGGGGCGGTGGGCGTGAATGAGTCGCAACTCGGTGATTTCCGCTTCGAGTTCGGTCTCGCAAACCAGGTAGTCGACCTCCTCTAGCTCGCGCAGCATGTTGGCAACGGTGCGGCGGGTGTCGCCGTAGAAGTAGGACCGAACCCGGGTGCGGAGGTTCTTGGCCTTTCCGACGTAGAACACAGCGCCGTTGCGGTCCTTGAAGAAGTAGACGCCCGGCCGGCGCGGGAGGTCGTCGGCGAGGCTGATCTTCCGGTAGTGGGTAGACCCGCGGGCCGTCGGTAGCTGAAGGAGGTCCTCGAGTGCCGTGACCCCGAGTATGCCGGCCCGTTCGAGCAGCGAATGAAGAACATGGGCGGTCGCCCTGGCATCCTCGAGTGCCCGGTGGTTGGGCGTGGTGGGGGATCGGAAGTGGGCGGCCAGGGTCTGTAACTTGAGATTTCGTACTTCGTTTCGCACCAGTCGTCTGGCCAGCGCGGCGGTGTCGACCGAGCGGTTGGGCAGCCTTCCGTAGCCCAGCCGCTGCGCGGCGGCATTGAGGAAGCTCAGGTCGAACCGGACGTTGTGGCCGACGATGACGGCGTCACCGATGAACTCCAGGAACGAAGGCAGCGCCTCTTCGATCCGCGGCGCCTCGATCACCATCGCCTGGGTGATGCCGGTGAGGATCGTGATGAACGGCGGGATCTCGCTGCCCGGGTTGACGAGCGTTTGGTAAGTACCGGTGAGCTCGCCACCCCGGTAGATCACTGCCCCGATCTCGGTTATCTCACAGTCGGCGGCCGATCCACCGGTTGTTTCGAGATCCAGAACACAGAACGGGACCTCGAACAGGGGAGCGCCGAGTTCGTCGAAAGTCCGTTGTATAGCCAGCGCCATCCGTCGCCGTCCTCGTGCTTTGCTGACGCCTGAAACTACTCCGAACGTATGTTCGATGTCAAGAATTGGTGGGTAAGGCATAGTCGGTGTGAAGGGTTCCACCGGTACACTCGGATTGATGACTGAGATCGTTCGATACCGGTGCGCGGCGTGTGGAAACAAGACGAGATTCGACGTCGTCGACTCGCTTACCCGTCGGCGGTTTCATCATTATTCGCTGGGCGGAGAGCTGACCGTCGAAGACGAGGACATCATCGAGCGCAAGATCGTCAAGGTGGTGTGTCGCTGGTGCGATAGATCCGATGCTATCGAGGAGGTCGAGGAGTAGGCGGCGCTGCATCGATGAGTACCCGGGGACGGGTAGTGGCGGGTGGAAAGACGAGGGCAGGCTGGCCGTTAGCGGCTTCGCTGACGGACCGCCTCGAATAGCGCGACTCCGGCTGCCATCGCCGCATTGAGGCTGTCGGCTTCGCCGCTCATGGGAATGCGAACTCGGTCGCCGGCAGCCTCGAACCATGCGTCGCTCAACCCGTACTGTTCGCTCCCGACAACGATGGCCACTGCACCGGTGAGGTCGGCCTCCCAGAGCAAGGTCGATGCATCGGGCGTGGTAGCGATCGTGCGGATGCCCGACTGCTCCAGCCATCGCAGCGTTTCGCCGGTGGCGGCGATTCCGAGCGGCACGGTGAAGAGGCATCCGAGTGAGGCACGGACCACGTTGGGATTGAATGGGTCGGTCGTCGGATCGGCGACGATGACGGCGGTGACGCCGGCGGCATCGGCAGTACGCAACATGGTGCCGAGGTTGCCCGGCTTCTCGATTGACTCGACGATCAGATAGAGAGCGTCCGGGGCCGACTCCAATGAACCGAGATCCGTCTCGAACTGCTGCGCCACTGCAATCAGGCCTTCGGGACGGTCGCGATAGCTGACCTTGGTGAACGCATCCGCTCCGACCTCGATGACCTCGGCACCCGTGGATCGGGCGTCGTGGATCAGTTGGGGTTCGTTGCTGCCCAGGAACAGCTCTTCGCATACGAAGAGAGCTTCGACGGATACCCGCCGGTCGACGGCTCGACGTAACTCGCGGTACCCCTCGATGAGGAATCGTTGCGTCCGATCACGTTCGCGGCGGTTTCTGAGGCGCACCAACGATTTGATGCGCGGATTCTGCAGTGAGGTGATGAGTTCGGCCACGATGCGACGTTAGCCGGGCTCCGGTTGCTCGCCTGCCACCTCTTCGTAGGCGGTCTCGAGCCGTTTCCTGGCTCGGTGACACGCGACACGCACCGTACCCGCCGCCGTGCGGAGCCGTCCACCGATCTCTTCATACGACAGCCCTTCGACCTCTCGCAGCCACAGCAGCTGGCGGTCCTTGGGTGACAGATGTTGCAGCGCCCTGGTTATGTCGGCGTGCTCCTCGCCTTCAACCACCGCTTCGGCGGGTGTGATGCCGGCCGCGCCGACCGGCTCGAACCGGCCCGGTCTGCGTCGTTTGCGAATCCACGTCCGCAGCTTGGCGCGAGCGATCGCCCAGAACCATGCTTCGAACGCCCCGGTTTCCCGCAGTTTCGAGATGTTCTTGACGAAACCCTCACACGAATCGGCTGCCAGGTCGTCGGCCTCGCCGGGAGATACCCCCGCACCGATGAAGAAGGCGACCAGGCGAGGAAACCCACCCCGGAGAACGAGAGTGAGCGCTTCCCGATCGCCTTCCCGGCATCGATCGACCGTGCCGGCGCTGGGAGGCCATTCCAATGGTTCTTGATTCCTGGGGTTTACCGGCTGCACCCGCTGCATGGTGCCAGATCGGGTGGGCTGGATCGTGCGTTTCGGCAGCGGATGGAGAGCGCGTTCAGCGTCATGAGTCGAACCGTTGACCCGCCCCGCTTCAGGTCAGGGTTTGGGGGTCTGACCCGAGTTCCCGCGATCCCCCTATTGCCGGGATCTTCAGGCCGACCTTGCCCGTTGTCTTTGTCACGGCCGTATGCGTTGCCGTTGCCGTTGCCGTTATCTTGAGCAGCAGACTTGAGCAAATCGATGAGCTTCTTGATTTGCCCCCGGTCCAAGCTCGGGTCTTGGACGGCATCGGCGATCTGATGGGCGAGGGACACGATCTTTTTCGCCTGGTCGGTCTTGTCCTGCGCCGTCTGGTTCCCGGATACCTCCAGGGCGCGGTCACGAGCCTCAGTGACGGCGACAACCGCCGTGTCCAGCTCTGACACGTCGACGGCGGGCTCGGTCTTGAGGGCCTCGATTTGCTCGATCACGGCGTCGAGTGCATCGGCAGGATTGCCGGCCGAGGCAAGCTGGGCGGCCTCTTCGAGGCGTTCGTCGCGGTGGTCGCCGCCTAGTCCGACCAGTTCGCTCAACTGCTCATACGCCCGGTCGAGACCGTAGAGGAGGTCGCCCGGAACCGCGGAATCGGCGGCCATCGCCATGCCGACGTTCCCGCTGATGAAGGTTGCGGCGGCCGCGGCGATCGCCAGGAGGCGCCGGCGTAGAGGAAGACCCGCCGAGGGGGCCGCAAGGGCACGAACGGCCACCACCTCGGCACGCGCAGAATCGACACTGTCGATCAGCGCTTCTCCGTATGCACGAAGATTGTTGTACGGGTCCATTACTGAGCCTCCGCATACAAAGTCGCAGAAAGTGGCCGGTCGTTACACTTCGAGGAAGATTCTGCGAGTCGTCAGACGCTCGAGCAACCCGATATCGACTTCGACGCCGATGCCGGGAGCCGTGGCCGGATGCAGTGCGCCCTCACTGAGAGTCCACGAAGGTTGTGTGAGATCACGTTCCCAGTAGCGTGCCGAGGCGGAGATGTCCCCGGGGAGGGTGAAGCCCGGGAGGGTTGCCACCGCCACGAGATGGGCCCGCCCGATGCCGGTTTCCAGGTATCCACCACACCACAGATCAGCATCTGCATCCACTGCGAGGCGGTGCACCGCCAGCGTCTCGACGTGACCCCCGAGACGGGACGGCTTGGCGTTGATCACAAATCCGGGGTGGAGGCTGAGCGCGGCGTGGACGCTGCTCCGATCCTGGAGTGATTCATCGAGGCAGACGGGAGTGGAGATCGTCTCGGCCAGCCGGGCGTGTTCTTCGATGTCCGGCGCCGGAAATGGTTGCTCCAGGTATTGAAGATCGAACTCATCGAGGGCCTGCAGGTGCGTCGTATCAAGTGATGAATAGGCCCCGTTGGCATCGGCCGAGACGGCCAGTCCGGGCCAGCCGGACCTGATCAGCTGAAGCGGTTCGAGATCCCAACCCGGTCTGATCTTCACTTTCACACGCCGATAGCCTTCGTCGACGCGCCGGGCGACCACTTCGAGGAAGTCCGGCAACGAATCGGCGATCCCGACTACGACACCGGCTGCGACGGGGCGCTGAGTTCCTTGCAGTACGTGCCAGAGGGGAAGGCCGAGCGATCGTGCATGGAGATCCCACACCGCCATCTCCAGCGCGGCGATAGCCGGTCGCGGCAACGATTGGTCCAGGTTGAGATCCACCGGGTGCCCGATCTCGAAGCCGAGCACTTGCCCGGACAACCGGTATTCCAGCGCACTCCAGGCAACGGCCACCGGATTGCGATCCGGGGACGGCGCCACATCTGCCGGGCACTCGGCCCATCCCTCGTAGCCTTCGCCGAACACGCGCACGATGATGGGTGTCCGATCGACGATCGAACCGTACGAGGTATTGAACGGTTCGATCAGCTTGGTGGAGAGCAAGCGCAATTCAACGGCAGATATCTTCACGAAATCAGACTACGCCGCCCATTGCGACTAGCGGCGTTGGTGGTTGACGTACAGCGCCTGGAGTGACCGCCCTATTGCGCCGTGCTGATCCGATAGGGCTGATTGAGCGAGGCCGGTGCCGGATGAGATGTCCGTCACGGCATTCAACAACACCCATTCGCCGATAAGAGCCCGATGGAGATAAACCGTTAGGTCCGGATTGATGAAGACGTATTCCCGGAAATCAAGCTCTGAGCTGATTCCATTGCCGGTATCGGCGGCAACGACCACTCGCTGCAATTGGCTGGGCTCTTCGCCATCAACCAGAGGGATCGCCAATCGGATCCACGCGGTTGCCGGTCCGGCAATGTCGGCGCCGCCGGCCAGGTAGCGAACTTCGACGGCATCGGCGAAGAAGTGCGGGAACCCGGCAAAGGCCGCCCGTTCGATGCCTTCTTCGGGCGGGTCGGGTGGTGGCTCCGCATGAAGTGGCGGCCCGGGATCGATCTCGTCGTCTGCCCGGATCCGCAACGCGGTGGCTCTGGCGACCTCACCCTCGGCCGACAGCAATCGGGCACCGATGAGTTGAACTCGTTTCCCCGGTCGAAACATTTCAACCTCAACACGGTGCGGAACCATCCGAACCGGCCTGAGCAACTCGATGGTTATGCGCGCGAGGAACATCTCCGCCGGCTCGATGCGTTCCATCGCTCCGCCCAGCAGGGCGCTGGGAGGTCCACCGTGTTGCGCATCAGCCGACCAGGGCCCGCCCGCAAACCGGGTCGGCACGAACCAGTCGCCATCGCGCAAGTAGATGGCCTCGTTCACAGTGGGGCGGCTGGCGGAGGCTCGAAGGGGTGCTGATTAAGCAGATCGGCAGCAGCGGGAGCCAGCTCCCTCAGACGGACGGACAGCGCTCGTCGCAGCTGCGCCGGCGTCTGTTCGGCGAACCCGTGCGAAGACAACATCGAGGATTGCCATGTCGTGAAGTGGGAGAGAAGCGACGGGTCATCGACCAGCAGCGTGGATTCCACGGCATCAAGCAGAAGGGAGAGTTCGTCGACCAACCGGCGGTCCGGGTTGTCCAGTGCGGCGATTGCGGCCGCCAGGATGTCGTGGCGGTGCCGCTCGATCACCGCCATCTCCGGCGGCGCGGGGAGCACCATTTGCTCGGCGGTCTCGATATCCGGCTCCCAGGTTCTCAGGACTTCATCGATCTCGCGTGGCGAAGCGACCCAGGCGTCGGCACCGACGGCGTACGCCCAGATTCCGTTCGGTCCGAACCCGGAGCCGCCACCTAATATCGGCACTCCAGCGCCATGAGCCGCCCGAATGCCGGCCCGCGCCCCGGGGAGGAGTGTCGGTATGGCGCAAGACAGGATCAGGGCCTTCGGTGGTTCATCCAGGAGATACGCGCCCAGATCGTTGGCTTCCATGTTCGATCCCAGATAGCGCACCCGGTACCCGAGGGACAGCAGATGAGCAGAAGCGAGCCTGACCGGCAGTGAATGGTGGTCGCCTTCTGCCGCAGCGAGGACCACGGGTTCGCCATCATCCGGCAGATCAAACGATCCGGCCAGCAGGGCGAGCAGGTTCTCGACGGTACCGGTTGCTGCATGCTCGTCGCCGATCCGATAGTCGCCTGCTTGCCATCTTCTACCGAAGTCGGAGTAGGCAACGGCGACGATGTCGAAGAGGACGACGTCGAACGGGATGCCCTGTTCGAGGAGACTCTGGATGAGATGGAACGCGCCTCCCGCATCGCCTTCGATCAGTGACGCCGTGACGGCCAGGCGCACTGAAGCGATCTGCTCGGAACTCATCCCTCTCCTCTCTGATTACGGTCCAGGCTAGCCCCGACAGGATTCATGCAGAGGGCAGGCTTTTGCTGTGAGCGGAAGGCCCGGGTGCGGGCGTCACCCGTACAATCCGCTGGGAAAGGAGCCATCATCGCCTGGACCGCCTTCGTGCTGGTGCTCGCCGCCGCGCTGTTGCATGCCTCTTGGAATCTGCTGGTCAAGGCGAGCAACGATCGCCTGGTGGCCGGATGGGCGCAGGTGTTCTTCGGCGCACTGGTGTTCCTGCCGTTTCTGCTGACGGTTGGAATTCCCTGGAGTGCGTGGCCCTATTTCCTTGTTTCCGGGTTCATCCATGTCGCCTACAGCCTGTCGTTGGTGACGGCGTACGAGCGGGCGGACCTATCGGTCGTTTACCCCATCGCCCGGGGGGCGGCGCCCCTATTCATCACCGTGGTTGCCTTTGCCTTCCTCGATGACCGACCGGGCGTGGTCGGCTTGGGGGCCATCCTGATACTGACTACCGGTGTTCTGATCACCGGCATACCGCGGGGCGGTGGCGGGTCCTGGTGGGCATTGGTCACTGCAGCATTCATCGCCACCTACACCAGTATCGACGGCGCCGCCGTGAGGTGGCTTGGGGAGAGCTTCGCATACACGATCACGGTGTTTGTGACCGGTGCCCTCTTGTTCACGCCGATCGTCGTCTGGTCGCATGGGTGGGCGCGACTCGGGACTGCAGTGCGAAGAGAGCAGTGGCGGTATGTCTTTGCCGGTATCGCTTCGGCGGGCGCCTACGGACTCGTCTTGGTCGCGGCGCGGTCTGCCCCGCTCGGGCTGGTGGCCGCCGTTCGGGAAACGTCTGTCGTGTTCGGCGCGCTCGGTGGATGGTTGATCCTCAAGGAACCTCTGGGCGCCCGGCGCCTGCGGGCCGCTGCTCTGATCGCGGCCGGCCTGGTTCTACTCGCCTTCGCCGGGTGAGTTCCAGCGTTGCCAGTGTTTGATCTCGGTGTCGGGTCTCCACCCTCGCTTGAGCGATCCGGATTTCCGATCCGGGGCCGGATGGCCGATTGTGATGACTCCAATCGGCTCAACCTCATCCGGAATGGCCAGGAGCGCTTTGAGATCCGGGATTGAGTGCACGCCGAGAAACCCCGCCGCCAGGCCTTCTTCGACGGCTGCCAGAAGCACGAGCATCATCGACGCACCGGCATCGACCCACCAGTAGGGGACCGGCCACAACATGTCTCCGTCCGGCGCCTTGTCGTGCTCCCGGTACCGCCGGTGGTAGTCCTGCTCATTGATGCACACGATCACGTGGACCGGCGCACGCGAAATCCACGGGTCGAATCCGGCCTCGACGTAGTCGGGTTCACCGGCCAGCTTTGCGATCTCAGCCCGGATGGAAGGATCGGTGACGACGACGAACGACTGGCCCTGGGTGAACCCGGCGCTCGGGGCACGCCGGCCGGTCTGGACGATCCGTTCGATGGCGCCTCTGTCAACCGGTTCGTCCGTGTAGTTGCGCACCATGCGGCGCTTCTTGAGAATCTCGCTCAATTCCAATGTGAACTCCTGTTTCTCGGCAATGCTATGCACGAAAAACCGACCACAGCATTGCCGAGAAAAATCTGGAAGGATTCTCAGCAATGCTGTGTACGCGAAACCGTACGTTGTATTGCCGAGAAACTGGCAACATTCGGGGATGGCCGTCATTCCTTTCTACGGTGCCGACGATCCGACGATGTTCGAAATCGAACGTCGGGCGATGGACCGTCCGGTGTCCCGGGACAAGCCGCTGCCCTGGGTTCGCGGCGATGCAGAGCACCTGCCGTTCTTCGCCGCAGCCGTGGATGGTGCCTATGCGAGCTGGGCCTACTTCTTCACTTCCGGAGGGTGGGACCCGACGCCCGGTCTCAACGAGCTGCACCGCGTGGTCAAGCCCGGCGGACCTCTGCTGATTGTCGACAACCTCGGCGATGACGAGTTTTCCGCATACGTCGAGGGCCGAGAGGCACACTGCGCCGACATCGATAGGTGGCAGATGTTCGGATTCGATTGCGAAGTGGTCGACACAGTCTTTGCCTTCGATGACCTCGACGAGGCGCGCATGCTGCTTGGGTTCTTCTTCGGAGAAGCAGGCCGCAGCAAACCCAAGCTCGAAGTGGGCTTTCGGGTTGGATTGTTCATTGGAAACAGCGCAGGCGTGTAACCTGCTACCTACCCCGGAGGCGCCTATGTCGAACTTCGTTTCAGTCAACCGAAGGCATTGGGATGCCGTCACCCCTGGTCACGTTGCCTCCGACTTCTACGACGTCGAGTCCTTCAAAGCCGGCCGGGATACGATCGACGATGTGGAGAGCGGGTTGGTCGGAGGTGTTGTGGGTATGAACCTGCTTCATCTTCAGTGCCATTTCGGGCTCGATACGATGTCCTGGACCCGTAGAGGAGCGATCGCCACCGGCGTCGACTTCTCGGAAGTCGCCATATCTGCTGCAACCGGCCTGGCCTTCGACCTCAAGCTCAACACGAGGTTCAGGGTTGGCAACGTGCTCGCCCTCGATCTCGGCGAAGAGTTCGATATCGTCTTCAGTTCTCACGGTGTGCTGGGATGGCTACCCGAACTCCGTTCGTGGGCCAGGACCGTGGCGAAGCACCTGAAGCCGCATGGAAGGTTCGTTCTGGTCGACGGCCACCCGGTGCTCTGGATGTTCGACGATGAGCGAAGCGACGGGGCGATGCGCCTCCGCTATGACTACTTCTCGCGAGAGGCCCTCGCTTTTGAGGAGACCGGATCGTATGCCGATCCGCATGGACCTATGACCAACACCCTCGAACGGCTGCACCCGATCGAAGATGTCCTCGGTGCGCTTGTCACGGCCGGCCTGACGATCACAGGATTTCGGGAATACGATCAGATCGCCTGGCAGGCCATGCCCCATATGGTGCAGGATCAGAATGGATGGTGGAGGCTACCGGCGGATACGCCGCGCATCCCGTTGATGTTTTCTGTTACCGCCACCCGTTGACTGAGCCGACGTCCCATCGAATGCGGCGAGCCTGATGGGGCTCGCCGCTTCAAATGACCGGCGTTCCAGCCGGCTGCTAGAGCTCAGCTACCGCCTTCACGAGTTCCTGGATGGCGGCCTTGGCGTCGCCGAAGAGCATCAGGTTGTTCTCGTTGTAGAACAGGGGGTTGTCGATTCCGGCGAAACCCGGCGATAGGCTCCGCTTGATCACCACGGTGGTGGTGGCGAAGTCTACGTCGAGGATCGGCATTCCGTAGATCGGAGATGTCTCATCCTCTCGGGCGGCCGGATTGACGACGTCGTTGGCTCCCACGATGAGCGCTACGTCCGTCCGGGGGAAGTCCCCGTTGATGTCCTCCAGGGCGAATAGCTTGTCGTACGACACATCAGCTTCGGCCAGCAGCACATTCATGTGGCCCGGCATGCGCCCTGCCACCGGATGAATCGCGTACCGGACGTCGACACCTTTCTCTTCGAGGAGGTCGGCCAACTCACGCAGCACATGCTGCGCTTGCGCCACCGCCAGGCCGTAGCCCGGAACCACGATCACAGACCGGGCATATCCCATGGTGATCGCAACATCCTCAGCAGAAGCCGCCTTCACCGGCTTGTCGCTGGTCGTTCCACCCTGCCCGGTTGAATCCGCACCGCCGAAGGCGGCGAACAGAACATTGGCGATGGAGCGATTCATCGCCTTCACCATGATGTTGGTGAGGATCAGCCCGGAGGCTCCAACGAGGGCGCCCGAGATGATCAGGGCATTCTCATTGATGACAAACCCGGCCATCGACGCCGCCACACCCGAGAACGCATTCAAGAGCGAGATGACGACCGGCATATCGGCCCCGCCGATAGGGATGACACGGGTGATTCCCAGCACCAGGCCGAGTACCAACAAGATCCACAGGACCAGAGATCCGCCGACGTCGAGAACCAACAGGACGCCGAGGAGGACGATTACCGCCACGATGAGTGGGTCGATCAGCTTCTGGGCCGGATAGCCGAACGGTTGTCCCGGGAGCTTTCCGTTCAGCTTGCCCCAGGCCATGAAGCTGCCGGAGAAGGTAATCGCACCGATCACCACGGAGAGGGCAATCGTCACGACGGTCTGTACCGCAGGGTCCGGGTTCTGTAGGAACTCGGCCGAGGCGACCATCACCGACGCCCCACCGCCGAAGCCGTTGAAAGCCGCGACGAGCTCGGGCATTCCGGTCATCTCGACCGTCCTGGCCAGGTAGGCGCCGACTCCGCTGCCGACGATGATGCCGGCGATGATCGTCCAGGCGCTGATGCCACTGTTGGTCAACGTCACGATGATCGCGATCGCCATTCCGGCGGCAGCCATCTGGTTGCCGGAGCGGGCCGTGGCCGGTGACGACAACCGCTTCAGACCGAAGATGAACAGCGCAGCAGCAACGAGATAGATGAGAGCTGAGACTTCCTGGCTCATCAGCGCTCCTTCTTCTTGAACATCTCGAGCATGCGATCTGTAACCAGGAATCCTCCGATAACGTTGATCATTGCCATTGTCACCGCCAGAAATGCCAGCACCTCACCAAGTGTGCTGTCTGCTTTTCCGGCGACGATGAGAGCGCCGATGATCGTGACACCTGAAATCGCGTTCGATCCGGACATCAATGGGGTGTGCAGCGTGGGCGGCACCTTGGTGATTACCTCGAATCCAACGAAAGCGGCGAGGACGAACACGGTGATGGAGATCACGAGTTCCATCAGTTACCTCCTCCGTCGAGTAGTGACTTGACCCGTGGATGCACGACCGCGCCTCCGTGGGTGATGACCGAGCCTTCGATGATGTCGTCTTCGAAGTCGATATTCAATCCCTCCTCGGTGAGGAAGAGCTTCATGAGGGCCAGCGCGTTTCGTCCGAACATGCGCGACGCATCTCCGGCAGCCATGCTGGGTAGGTTGGTCGGGCCTTCGATCGTCACGTTGGAATGAACGACCGATTCGCCGGCCCGGGTCAACTCGCAGTTACCGCCCGTCGGGGCGGCCAGGTCGATGATGATCGCTCCCGGACGCATCGATTCCACCATCTGCCGTGTGATCAACAGCGGAGCAGGGCGCCCGGGAATCTGCGCCGTCGAGATGACGACATCCGCCTCGGCGACCGGTTTGGCCAAGCCCGCCAGGATCTTCGCCTGGGTGTCCTCGGCGACTTCTTTGGCGTATCCGCCCGTCGCGGAGGAATCCTGCTGTTCTATTTCGACGCTGACGAATCGGGCGCCGAGAGACTGGACTTGCTCGGCGGCCTCTGCCCGGACGTCGAAGGCAAAGACGATCGCTCCGAGCCTGCGAGCGGTGGCGATAGCCATTAGGCCCGCCACGCCTGCACCAAGGATGAGCACTTTCGATGGGGCGATTGTGCCTGCCGCAGTGGTCAGCATGGGAAAGAACTTGTCGAGTCTGTCTGCAGCCATGAGGACCGCCTGGTAGCCGGCAACCGTCGCTTGTGATGACAGCACGTCCATGGATTGAGCGCGCGTCGTGCGGGGAACGGCCTCGAATGCGATCGAGGTCACACCGGTCGAGGCGAGCGCCGGGAACCGGCCGGGCTGATCGAGCGGTTGCAGCATGCCGAGTACGACCGCTCCGGGCTTGAGGTGCGAAGCACCTTCATCGGACGGGAACGATACGGAGCACACAACATCCGCCGACCAGGCCCGGGCGGCATCGCCGATCGATGCGCCGGATCCTTCGTAGGCTTCGTCGATGAATCCGGCAGCCGTTCCGGCTCCGGACTGCACGACGACCTCGTGGCCTTCTTTCGTCAGGCGGGCGACAACATCGGGAGTCAGGGACACCCGATGCTCACCGGCCTCTGTGGTCTTGGGTATGCCAATAATCATTGCGAGAAAAGAATGTACGGACTCCGGCCGCGATTCCCAAGTCGAAGGCCGTTTACCGGTTGATGGTGCTCGATCTTCGGTGGTCGATCTTGAAAGGCAAGTGCCGGCAGCTTGCGTTCGAGATCAAAGGGTCCCACACTGAAGGAACGTATGGTCGCTGCCCCCCAGCCGGAGTCGTCTCACTTCTCATTGCGGTCCGTTGTGTGGACCCGCGGCGAGGGGTGCGGTGAACTCGCCGACGCGATCTCTCCGGGTGCCGTTCGGGTTGAAGGGGACCTCGAGGAGATCTGCAGGGCCGCCCGCGCGGAACTGCTGGTGACCCGGCGACTGACCAACTTCAATCTGGTTTCAGTTGCGGTTCCGCATGAACTCGACCTCGAAGCGGTCACATCCGTGACTGCGGCCGTTGCGGGAGGTCCCCACTCCGAACTGGCCGCCGTCGTTGCCAGGCAGCTCTCGGAGTCCCTCGACGTTTCGGCGGAGCTGGTGTCGTCGTACGGAGCCGACGACCGGCGGTCGGAGGTGCGGGAGAGCCTGGCCATGATCGCCGCGCTCGTCGAGGACATCCCCTACAGGCTCATCGAGGCGGATCAGCCGGCCGACCTGACGGCAGAACTCGACGCAGGTTCGCTCCTGGTCGTTGGAGCCCCCGGCGGATCCTGGCTGCAACGCCAATTCTTCGGAACTGGTCGACGCTTGCAGAATCGTGCTCCATCGGGAACCGTCGTCGTGCGATCGGCGCCGCAGCGCGCCTTTCAGCTTCTCCGGCAACCCGAGGCTTACGTCAGTCCCATGCTCGGAACGGCGGATGCCCTCGCTCTCATTGAGTTTCCGGTGTTGCCGGTGGCGGATAATGGGAAGCTCGTGGGCATCGTCCGCCGATCGGCCCTGATGCTGGCCGGTGCCGGCACCCAAGTTGGGGAAGTCATGGAAGACCCTGTCGCCGTGATGGTCGATTCTCCGATCGATGAGATAGGCCAGGTCGGCGAGGCGCTGGGAGGCGCTCCCGTTCCGGTGATCGACGATGACGGCTTTCTTGTGGGAGTGGTTGGCCCCTAGTCATTGGTCGCCCGCCGAAGCTGGCGCCGGTTTGCGAAACGCGTTGCGCCGACCCGGGACTCCGATTCTCGAATACCCTTGGGCAATGGACGTCGAGTATTACCGGGAGCTGACCCGGTACCAGTTTGAAGGCCGGAAGGTCATTTTGTCTGGTGCACCACTCGCAGGGTTCACATCCTTCGTCAAAACGGCCCGGGACTTGGGAGCTACCGACCTCTTCTTGTTCGCCTCAGGGGTAGGCACCGGCGAACTTCCGGCAGCCGACTCGGCAGACTGGTTGGTACTCGATACACGGGCCGGTTCGATGATTGAGTCGTTTCGGATCATGGAACGCCTCCTGCGCGATCCAACCCCGGAGATGGTGGAGCGGCTCGATCGATGGGATCCCGAGCGTCGGGCTGTGATGCTGGCCGGGCCGTTCTTCTATCAGGATTCGATGGCGGGCAGATTGGTTTATGGCTGGCGGCGCCCGGAGTGGCTCGCCCTCGAGGACAAGATCATCGTCGATGAGATCTGGGACGCGGCCGGCGTCGCAAGAGCCCCATCCGTGGTGACCCCCGTCGAGCGAAGCGCCATCGAGCGAGCAATGCCGGGGTTCGACCGCGGGGCGGGGATCGTGCTCACTGGAGATGCCAGGGATGGGTTCAATGGTGGGGCCGAATATGTCAGGTGGGTTGCCCATCCCGGCGATCTGCAGGAGCCTCTCGAATTCTTCGGCCGTCACTGCGACCGCGTCCGGATCATGCCTTTTCTGGAAGGCATTCCGTGCTCGATTCACGGGTTTGTGTTTCCTGAGACGGTGGTAACGCTGAGGCCGTGTGAGCTGATGACGCTTCGTCGGCCCGGACACCGACTCAAGTACTGCGGCGCGGCCTCGTTCTGGGACCCGACGGAGAGCGATCGAGATGTCATGCGGTCTGTTGCCGGCCGGGTCGGAGAGCACTTGCGACAGCGAGTGGACTATCGCGGTGCATTCACCGTGGATGGGGTGATGACAGAGATGGGTTTCCTGCCCACCGAGCTGAATACCAGGGCGGGTGCCGCAGCCGGGACTCTGCTGGCGGGCCTGCCCCGTCTCGGCATCGGCTCGATCAATCGGGCCTTGATCGAGGGAGAGCAGTTGAAATACATGGCGGACGGTTTCGAACGGTTGATAGTCGAAGCGGCGGATCGGCAGCGCGGCGGCGGGGGCTGGACGGTCGTTGAAACCGAGATCGAGAGCACGAACATGGTGCTGCTCGCCAGGGCTGAGGCAGGCGGCCTCACAGTCTCGTCCGATGACGACGACGCCGTCGCTTCGCTGAGTCTGGGCCCCGGCGAACAGGGCGGATTCGTGCGGTTCACGCCAAATGCAGGAGCAACGCCGGTCGGCACATCAATCGCTCCGCTCGTGGTTGAAGGGTTTCGTGTTGCCGACGAACAGTGGAACGTCGGCCTCGGCGAACTCGCCCCGGCTCCGGCGGTTCGCTGACCGGTCTACCTGCGGGCAGAATCAAGTCCATGATCCGTCTCATCGCGTTCGACGGTGACAACACCCTCTGGGATTTCGATGCAGCGATGCGAACCGCACTGCAGAGCACCCTCGAGGAGTTGTGGACCGTTCGACCCGGGCCATCGACCGGAGCTCTCACGGTCGAGCGGATGATCGCGATCCGCGATCGTGTGGCAACAGAGTTGCAGGGGAGGGTTGCCGACCTGGCCGTCGTCCGGCACGCAGCCTTCGAACGCACTCTGGAGGAAGCCGGTATCGATGATCCCGGTCTGGCCGCCCGCCTGAACGCGATGTTCTTCGCCGTGAAGGAGCAGCACTCGGTACCCTTTGACGATGCCGCGCCCGCGCTGATGTTGCTGTCCCGACGCTACCGAACGGCGCTGCTCACCAACGGGAACACCGACCCCGCTCGATATGGATTAGAAAGGTTTCTGGACCCGATCGTCCTCGCCGCCAATGAGGGCATAGCCAAACCCGATCCCCGGATCTTTCGGATCTTGTTGGAGCGCTCGGAGACTCCTGCAGCCGAAGCCATATACGTTGGAGACTCGCTGTCCGACGATGTCGCCGGGGCGCAGGCCACCGGGATCCGGGGCATCTGGCTGAATCGTTCAGGCCGATCCAATGACACGGACATCTTCCCCGAGGCGGAGGTCGTGTCGCTGGCCGAGGTACCGGAGGTCGTTGCCGCCTGGGAATGAGGTGCGATCGGCCGGCGACTTGATTCCCCGGTCCTGTCGCGGCCGGGCGTTCGGAAGCCCGGAACCGGCAGACGTCGCCGGCCTCAGTGCACCGCGCGGAGGGCCATGAGCGAGAAGCTGAGTACGGCCAGGCCGATCACGAAGAGGCGCGGTTCCGGGCGTTTCCGGACGAGCCAAGAGGCAACGATCAGCGCCATTCCGGCGATCACCGCCTGCGCGATCGCACCTGCGTCTGTTGCCGGCAAGGCGAGATCGAGCAAGAAATCCACGGCTGACAGTATGACCGGCCGGCGCACCTATCCGGGTCGGGCCAGCACGGGAAACGATCTATCCTCGGCAACCATGTCTGAACCGATGATTCGCCTCGAGCACGTGTCCAAGACCTTCCCGGGCACTGCCGAGGCGGCCGTTGATGACCTATCGCTGGATATCCGCGAAGGCGAGATAGTCGTCCTGGTCGGACCATCCGGGTGCGGAAAAACGACGACTCTGAAGATGATAAATCGAGTCATCGAACCCACCTCGGGAACGATTTCGATCGGTGGTCGGGACGCCGCCACCGTTGCGCCACATCAGTTGAGGCTCGAGATCGGCTACGTCATTCAGCAGATTGGGTTGTTCCCACACAAAACCATAGGACAGAACATCGCCACTGTGCCTCGGTTGCTCGGCTGGGATGCGGGTCGCATCGCCGAGCGAGTAGATGAGCTGATTGACCTGGTGGGACTCGGCCAGGAAATGGGAGACCGCTACCCGTCTGAGCTCTCAGGAGGCCAGCAGCAACGCGTTGGGGTGGCGCGGGCTTTGGCCGCGGATCCGCCGGTCTTGCTGATGGATGAGCCGTTCGGCGCAGTAGATCCCATTGTTCGCGCCCGGCTCCAAGAGGAGTTGCTCCGATTGCAGGCGCGGGTCCAGAAGACGATCGTATTCGTGACGCACGACATCGACGAAGCGATCCAACTCGGGGATCGGGTCGCCCTCTTGAACGTCCGAGGCGTGCTCGAGCAATACGGGCCACCCGACGAATTGTTGCGGGAGCCGGCCAACGAATTCGTTGCCGAGTTCCTCGGCAGCGATCGTGGCATCAAACGACTTTCTCTGATTCCGATCAGCTCGATCGAACTCGATCGGGGCCCGGTGGTTCCGCCCGGCAGCACCGTCCTCGAGGCCCGGCGTGTGATGGAGGTCTATGCGACCGATTGGGTGGCGGTGGGCGAGGGGAAGAGGATCGACGGTTGGGTCGCCGCAGACGATCTCGATGATCGGGAAAGGACCGACGACGGTCAGCTGCGGGTCTTCAGAACGAGGATCGATGCCGGTGGAACCCTCAAGCAGGCTCTCGACGCGGTCATCACCACCCGGACGCAGGTTGCGGCCGTCTTTGACGGAGATTCCTATTTGGGAATGATCACTGCCGACCAGATCAACCGCGAGATCCGCCGGTGACCGAGCAGCCGTTCATTCGCTGGTCGTGGATCTGGAGTCATCTCGACGAGATCTGGCAGCGGACCGTCGAGCACTTGACGCTGACGGGTATCGCGGTGGTGGTCGGGTTCGGGCTATCCCTGGTCCTGTCGATCGTGGCCCTCCGCTTCCGGCGTTCCTATGCGCCGATCACATGGATCAGCGGCGTGTTCTACACGATTCCCTCTATCGCCCTTTTCGCATTCCTGGTGCCCTTCACCGGCCTCTCTATTCTCACTGCGGAGATCGGTCTCGTTTCATACACGCTGCTGATCCTCATTCGCAACATCGTGGCGGGAATCGACGGCACGCCCGACTCGGTTCGGGAGGCGGCGCTTGGAATGGGCTATACCGATCGCCGCATTCTCTGGGAGATCCAGGTGCCACTGGCAGTCCCGGTGATAGTGGCCGGGCTGCGGGTCGCATCCGTAACCACCGTCGGCTTGGTGACGGTCACCAGCCTGATCGGCCAGGGGGGCTACGGAGCCTTCATCCGCAGGGGCCTTGGCCGCAACTTCGCCACCGAGATCCTGGTCGGCACAGTCATGTCGATTCTGCTTGCGACCTTGTTCGACTATCTGCTCGTGCGGATCGAGAACAGGGCGACACCGTGGGTGCGGCAGAAGGACACTCCATGAGCTTCTTCAATGATGTGGTGGCATTCTTCACCTCGGCGGAATCCTGGAACGGTGCAGACGGGATCCTCATCAGGACCTTCGATCATGTTCGCATTTCCGTATTCGCGGTTGCGGTGGCCGTGCTCCTGGGCCTCCCCATCGCGGTCTGGCTGGGGCATCAGCGACGGGGGGCGTTTCTGGCAATCTCCATCGCCAATATCGGCCGGGCCATTCCCTCGTTTGGCATTGTTGCACTTGCCTTCCCAATCGCGCTGCGCCTGGGCCTTGGGTTCAGCTCCTGGCCGACCTTCGTCGCACTCGTCGCCCTGGCGATCCCGCCGATATTCACGAATGGCTATACGGCGGTGCGCGAGGTATCTCCGGCTGCGGTGGAAGCGTCGGTTGGCATGGGAATGACCAACCTGGAGGTACTTACGCATACGGAGATCCCGCTCGCCATGCCGGTGATCTGGACCGCCATCCGTGTCTCTGCAGTACAAGTGGTGGCTACGGCCACCCTGGGCGCCGTTGTCGGATGGGGCGGGCTTGGTCGGTATGTCATCGATGGATTCGCCCAGGGCAACGAAGTGCTGGTGTTCGTGGGGGCGATCCTTGTCGCGACAATGTCCGTGGTCACCGATCAGGCGTTCGCAGTCGCCGAGAGGTGGGTGTTGCCGCAAGGAATATCTGCCAAAGACCTGACTCAGGTCGAACTTGGGGCGCACGGCTGATGTCTTGGTAGCTCGCCTCATCCCCTAGGGTTGAAAGCCCCGCCCCTGAGGCGGGTTCACAACGAAGGGAGAGACCCATGCGGGGAAGTTGCCGCAAGGGTGCCATCGGGGCGATCACGCTGACACTGATTCTGATTCTCAGTGCATGCGGATCGGGTGATGGCGCTGGAGAGCCCAAAGAAGGGCCACAAATCAAAGTCGGTTCACAGGACTTCGGAGAGTCGGCGATACTTGCCTCTCTATATGCTCAGGCGCTGGAGGCAGAAGGGTACGACGTTGCCGTCCAACCGCTCGGCGGCTTCCGTGACATAGTCCTAGCCTCGTTCGAGAGTGGTGATATCAATTTCACCCCCGAGTACGCAGCGTCGATGCTCGAGTTCTTGAATGGGTTCGCCGGTGAGGCGACCGGCGATGCGGAGGGGACAACTGAGTCCCTGCGCGGATATCTGACCAAGAAGGGCCTGAGTGCCTTCGATCCTTCGCCCGCCGTCGATACGAACGCGTTCGTGGTTACGCAGGCAACGAGTGAGTCTCTTGGTATCACATCGCTCAGCGATCTTGCTTCGAAGGGTGCGGACCTTGAGTTGGGTGGGCCCCCCGACTGTGAGACCAACGCGTTTTGCATTCCGGGTCTCCAGAGCGTGTACGGCCTCGACCTGAGTGGCAACTTCACGCCGCTCGATGCCGGGGCGATAACGGTGCAGGCGCTGGAAGCTGATGAGATCGACATCGCCCTGCTGTTCTCGACTTCTGGCATCATCGCGGATCGGGGCTGGGTGCTCCTGGAGGATGACAAGAATCTGCTCGCCGCAGACAACGTCGTGCCGGTGACCAGCGATGAGATCGTCGATGCCTACGGGTCGGATTTCCGCGACTTCGTCGACAGGATCAGCGCAGCGATTTCGACGGCGGACTTGACCGAGATGAACCGGCAGTTCGACATTGAGCAATTGGACGCCGAAGACATCGCTCGCGACTTCCTGGTCGAGAACGGCTTCGTCGACGCCTAATTCCGTTTTCGCGCGGGGATCCCACCGCATAGGGTGGAATTCCCGCGCGAAAACAAGTTTTGGATGGTGCCCGGGCTGCGGTCCGGGCACCATCGCTTCGCTACGATTGCCTCCTCATGGGTGAACTCGGCTACTACCTGCATCCGACGATCCACCGTGACCGGGTCGTCTTCGTGGCCGAGGACGACCTCTGGTCGGTGGATGTTTCCGGTGGCTCGGCCCACCGGTTGACTGCCAACCCCGGCACCGTTGCCTACCCGAGATTCTCCCCGGATGGAGTTCACGTCGCCTTCTCGAGCCGTGATGAAGGCCACCTCGAGGCTCACGTGATGCCGTCTGAAGGCGGCCCAGCCCGCAGGTTGACGTTCTTCGGAGGGCTTACCCATGTGGTGGGTTGGACACCCGACGGCGGTGCCGTGATCGTGGCGACGGACTGGAAGCAACCGTTCGCAGGGCAGTTCGCCCTCCACGAAGTGCCAATGGACGGCAGTCCGGCCCGGCCGATCAGGGTCGGACCGGCCCGCGCTATCTCGTATCAACCGGGCGGTCCCGGTGTCGTCATCGGCCGGAACTCCTTCGATCCTGCTCGATGGAAACGGTACCGGGGCGGTCGCACCGGAACTCTCTGGATCGACCGGGCCGGGTCGGGCGAATTCGCTCCACTCATCGAGCTGCAGGGGAATACGGCCGACCCCACGTGGATCGGCCGCCGGATCTACTTCCTCTCCGACCACGAGGGCACCGGCAACCTCTACTCGTGCACACCCACGGGCCGCAGCCTGCAGCGTCACACAGACCACGAGGACTTCTACGCCCGCTTCCCGGCCTCAGACGGCAAGCGGATCGTTTACCACGCCGGTGCCGATCTCTATCTCC
The DNA here is from genome assembly GCA_029210695.1 of Acidimicrobiia bacterium. Lineage (NCBI taxonomy): Bacteria > Bacillati > Actinomycetota > Acidimicrobiia > Acidimicrobiia bacterium. The sequence goes on along the minus strand of JARGFH010000001.1, from coordinate 115,334 downwards.
TCGAAGGCGTGACTCGAACGAAGATCGATGTCCGGGTTCCAAGCGCCCGGCCGCAGAGAAACCGCCGCTTCATGAGTCCGGGCCGTTTCGTGGAGTCGCTCGATCTCGATCCGAAAGGCCAGGCAGTGGCCATCGTTGCCCGGGGGGGAGCGGTAACCATGGATCTGTGGGAGGGAGCACCACTCCGTCACGGCGATTTGTCCTCATCCCGCTACCGCTTGGCAGCCTGGCTCCCGGACGGACGGCGCTTCGTCGCCGTCACCGACGAGTCCGGCGAAGAAGAGCTCGTTGTGTTCGATTCCGGCGCCGGGAAGACAGGGACACGGGTCGGTGGTGATATCGGACGGCCCCGCTCGCTGGATCCTGCACCAGCAGGATCCGACCGTGTGGCACTCACCAATCACCGGTTCGAGGTCGTTGTGGTCGATCTGGACTCCGGAGAGTCCACGGTGGTCCACCACAGCCCGCATTCCTGGATTCAAGGCACCGACTGGTCACCCGACGGACGGTGGATTGCATTCTCGGCTGCGGTCAGCCGCAACACAGTCGCCCTTCACCTCTACGACACTTCCACGAAAAGAACGCACCGGATCACGCGACCCGACTTCGCCGATGTACGCCCATCATTCGACGCTGAGGGCCGGTTTCTCCACTTCATCGGTCACCGGGTCTTCGATCCCGTTCCTGACGCCTTTTTCCACGACTACGCCTTCCCGAAGGGGACCCGGCCCTATCTCATCCCGCTGGCTGCGGACACCCCTTCGCCGTTCAGCCCGGCCCAGCGGCAACCTCGGCCACCCGGCACACCGCCGGGACCCCAGCAGGCTGGGAACGGTATGGAAGGCGACGCCCCCGCTCCGGTCCAGGTCGATCTAGACGGCATCGAAGATCGGGTGGTGGCGTATCCGGTCCCGGAGGGTTCCTACCGGGCGGTCTTCGGCGCCAGGGGCCGATCCATTCTGCTTTCTGTGCCGATCCAGGGTCGGCTGGCGCCTCAGCCAATGGTTTCGGCCGGTCCGGCAGGGCGGCTCGAGGCCTACGACTTTCAGCAGCACAAGCTCGAAACGATCGCCGACGATGTCTCGAGCGTTTCGGTCTCGATGGACGGCAAGGTCATGGCGATCCGCGCCGGGAACCGGATCCGGGTGGTTCCGGCCGCCTTCAAGGATGACCCGTCCAAGAACGACAAACCGGGCAGGGACTCCGGGTGGCTCGATCTGGGCAGGGTCCGGCTCGAGGTCGATCCGGGGAGCGAATGGGTCCAGATGTTTCGAGAAGCATGGCGTCTCCAGCGCGAGCACTTCTGGACCCAGGACATGTCGGCGGTCGATTGGGAACAGATCTACCACCGGTACCGTCCTCTCGTCGAACGGGTTGCCAGCCGCGCCGAATTCTCCGATCTCATGTGGGAGATGCAGGGGGAATTGGGCACCTCGCACGCCTACGAACTAGGCGGGGACTACCGGCCGGAGCCGAAGTACCTCCTCGGCAGTCTCGGGGCGGATTTCGAACGAACCGCCCGGGGCACCTGGCGGATCGGGGCGATTCCGCACGGGGACTCCTGGGACGAGCGAGCCTGGTCGCCGTTGCAGGCGCCCGGACTAGACGTCGTGGTAGGAGACCAGATCCTCTCTATTGACGGGAAGGATCTCGGTGCAGATCGAGCACCGGAGGAGGCGCTGGTCGACCGGGCGGGGAGAGCTGTTCGCGTCGTGGTTCGCCGGGGCCGCCGCCGGCCAAGGTCTATCACGGTTCGAGCGCTCGAGTCCGAGACGCCCCTGCGGTATCGGGATTGGGTTGAGGCCAATCGCCGGCGGGTTGCCGAGGCATCGGAAGGGCGGGCCGGATACATCCATCTTCCGGATATGGGACCGAGCGGGTTCGCCGAATTCCATCGATCGTGGTTGTCCCAGGTCGATCACGACGGCTTGGTGATCGACGTGCGATTCAACCGCGGTGGGAATGTCTCGCACCTCCTTCTGGAGAAGTTGCTGCGGCGCCGCATCGGGTATCGGGTGACCAGGTGGACCGAGCCGTACGCTATCCCCGCTGATGCGCCGGCCGGTCCGATGGTGGCACTCACGAATGAGTACGCCGGGTCCGACGGAGACATTTTTTCACATGCGTTCAAGATGCATGGCCTCGGGCCGCTCATCGGAACCCGCACCTGGGGTGGAGTCATCGGCATCTGGCCGCAGCAATCACTCGTGGACGGCACGATCACTACCCAGCCTGAGTTCTCGAACTGGTTCGCGGACGTTGGGTGGGACGTTGAGAACTACGGGACCGACCCCGACATCAGCGTCACGATCACGCCCCAGGACCATGCCGCCGGGCGGGATCCTCAGCTCGAGCGCGGCATCGCCGAATTGATCCGCATCATCGACGAGGTCCCTCCTTCGCCGCCCGCCTTCGGTGACCGGCCGAAGAAGACGCCACCGAGGTTGTCTTGAGTCGCGAGTAGCGAGTCGCGGATACCAGCGACGGGCTGCGGACGCCGGCGCGATTCCGTCCCGGGAAGCCGGTAGCCTCAGGTGATGGAAGTTGAGGCGTCGTTGCGCGACCCACTGAGCGGTCTCACCGGCCGCGAAGTAGCCGATCGGGTCGAGGCAGGCAGGCTCAACGTGATCCCCGAGGGTCCGAGCCGGACCACGAAGGCGATCTTCCGGGACAACATCTTCACCCGCTTCAATCTCATTCTGTCAGTCCTGCTGGTCATAATCTTGTTCGTTGCTCCCATACAGGACGCTCTGTTCGGAGCAGTCATGGTGATCAACGCCGCCATCGGCATCATCCAGGAGCTGAGAGCCAAACGAACTCTCGACCGGCTGGCGTTGCTCAGCACACCAGGAACGATCGCAGTCCGCGACGGTCGTCCGGTTGAAATCAGCATTGCGGACATCGTGCTCGATGATGTCCTCATGTTGGCCCCGGGTGACCAGGTCGTGGTCGACGGCGAGGTCCTCGAGTCGCGGGGACTCGAGATCAACGAATCGCTCCTGACCGGGGAGTCCGATCCGGTGAGCAAGCACATGGGCGATTCCTGTCGGTCGGGCAGCTTCGTCGTTGCCGGGTCCGGTCGCATGCAGGCGACCAGGGTGGGGAGCGAGTCTTACGCAGCGAAGTTGGCCTCTGAGGCGAAGCTGTTCACCATCACCAGCTCCGAGCTGCGCGACGGAATCGATTGGATCCTGCTGGCGGTCAGTTGGGCACTCATTCCCACCGGAGCGTTGCTGGTGTGGAGCCAGATGTCGATCGATGTGGGCTTCCGCAGGGCTGCGCAAGGGACGGTGGCCGGGCTCGTGGCGATGGTTCCGCAGGGCCTGGTTCTGCTGACTTCGATGGCCTTCGCGGTGGCCGTCGTGCGACTCGGCCGCCGGAACGTCCTCGTCCAGGAACTGCCGGCCGTCGAAGGTCTCGCCCGGGTCGATGTCGTCTGTCTCGACAAGACCGGCACGCTGACGGAGGGGCATTTGCGGGTGCTCGACGTCAAGGTTTACGACAAGGCAGTCGACGTTGGATTGGTGCTGGCCGCCACGGCAGCAGCCGACAGCACTCCGAACGCCACAATCCAGGCTATCGGCACGCAATTTTCGGAGCGGCCCGACTGGCCGGTGCTCAAGACGGTGCCGTTCTCTTCGGATCGAAAGTGGAGTGCTGCTGCTTTTACCGGTCGGGGAACCTGGATCCTCGGGGCGCCGGAGGTGGTGGCGGCCACCGATATGGAGATCCTGCGCGCGGCCGACCGGTACGCTTCCGACGGCAACCGAGTCCTGGCGCTGGTCGGCACCGACGATGCGCTTGCCGGCGATGTGCTGCCGGCGAACATGCGACCGGTAGCGCTGGTGGTGCTGGGAGACCGCATCCGCCCGGATGCTGTTGAAACGCTCGACTTCTTCGCCAGGCAGAACGTGGCGGTCAAGGTGATCTCAGGCGACCACCCCGCCACGGTTGCCGCGATTGCAGCCAGGGTCGGCGTGCCCAGCCCGGGCAACGTCGTAGACGGACGCGAGCTCCCGGCGGATCCGGATCGGCTGGCGGACGTCATGGAGCGCGGAACAGTATTTGGACGGGTGCATCCCCATCAGAAACGAGCCATGATCAAGGCCCTCCAGCGGCGGGGCCATACGGTGGCCATGACGGGCGACGGAGTGAATGATGTGCTCGCCCTCAAAGTGGCGGATATCGGGGTGGCGATGGGCAACGGGTCGGGTGCCTCACGGGCCGTTGCGCAGGTAGTACTTCTCGATTCCGCGTTCTCGTCGCTGCCCGAGGTCGTTGCTGAGGGGAGACGGGTAATAGCCAATATCGAACGAGTCGCCAACCTCTTCGTCACGAAGACGATCTACGCGGTGCTGCTCTCTGTGGCCGTTGCCATCGCGTTGTTGCCGTTTCCGTTCCTACCGCGGCACCTGACCCTGGTCGGGTCGATCACCATTGGCATACCCGGTTTCTTCCTCGCCCTCGAACCCACTGCTCGGCGGGCTCAACGAGGTTTCGTGGGTCGCGTGATGCGGTTCGCGGTTCCGGTTGGTGCGGTGGCGGCCCTGTCGACGTTTGCCGCCTACGGTCTGGCCCAGATCGAGGATGTTGGGCTGGTGGAATCCCGGACCATGGCGACCCTCGTGCTCGTTGCCGTCGGTCTCTTCGCGCTGACCGTGGTGTGCAGGCCGCTCACTACGAGCCGCAAGTGGTTGATTTGGAGCATGGCCGGCCTGTTCGGCATTACGTTGTTGTGGGGATCTCTCAGGGAGTTCTACGGGCTCGACCTTCCCCGTGCCATTGTCGTCTTCGCCGCCATCGGGATTGCGTCGTTGACGGGCACCCTCATGTACCTCGCACTGGTCGGATCCAGGTGGCTGCAATCTGCCCCCGATCTGATGCGTCAGGCTCCCGAACTTCTCGCCCATGCACCAGAAGTGATCCGCCAGCCGCTGGTGGCCGCCGGGGGATGGCGGGTGGCGCGCTGGATGAGCCTCCGGGCGGGTGGGCGGCCACGGCCCGGACCCGTCGCCGTCAAGAAGCCCCGGCGCCGCTCTCCGGCGCCGATCGAGCTCCCGGACTGGGTCACCCCGGACGGTGCCGAATCCTCCGAATCGGGGGACGGCCGCAGTCAACTCGAGCTACCGCTGGAGTAGTTGCCTGCCGATTAGCTCGCGGCGATCGCGGTTCCGATGCGATCACCGATCTCCGCGGTGGTTGATCCCATGTCGGGTCCACCCATCGTTCGTAGGCCCGGCAGGACTGAGGCGGCCGCGCGCTCTACCGCGCTCGCCGCGTCCTGTTCCCCGAGGTGGTCGAGGCACATGGCCGCACAAAGGACGGCTGCCACCGGATTGGCCCACCCGCGACCTGCGATATCGGGTGCGGATCCGTGAACCGGCTCGAACATCGACGGGAAGTCCCGCTCAGGGTTGACGTTGCCGCTGGCAGCCAGACCCATGCCGCCCTGGACCGCAGCTCCGAGGTCGGTGATGATGTCGCCGAACAGGTTGTCGGTTACCACTACATCGAATCGTTCCGGATGTGTGACCATGTACAGGCACATGGCGTCAACGTGGACGTAATCGGTGCCCACTTCCGGATACTCGTCGGCAACATCATCGAACGTTCGTTGCCAGAGGTCGCCGGCGTAGTTGAGCACATTGGTCTTGTGGGCGAGCGTGAGGTGGCGACGGGAGCGTCTGGCTCGATCGAAGGCGCGCCGGATGATTCGCTCGACTCCGTAGCGTGTGTTGACCGACTCCTGGGTGGCGATCTCCTGCGGTGTGCCCCGGCGAACGAAGCCGCCGACTCCCACATAGGGTCCTTCAGTGTTCTCTCGAAAGATGACCATGTCACATCGATCGGGAGTGAGCCCGGCAATCGGGGTGGGAGCACCCTCGTAGAGCTTGACCGGTCTCACATTCACGTACTGATCGAACGAGAATCGAAGCCGCAGCAACAATCCTCGCTCGAGCACGCCGGGCGGCACGTCCGGTGTCCCAACGGCGCCCAGGAGGATGGCGTCATGGCCGGCCAGTTCGGTTTCGACCGTGTCCGGCAGCACCTCACCGGTGCGCAGGTAGCGGTCGCCGCCGAGGTCGTATTCCGTGATCTCGACGGAGAAGTCGAATCGATCGGCCGCAGCCTTCACCGCTTTGACCGCCTCGGCGGTTACCTCGACCCCGATGCCGTCGCCGGGGATGGCGGCCAGCCGGTATCGACTCATACCTGAACCTCGCCGACGGTCTCGGCGATGACCTGCTGGGCCGCCTTGTTCAGTGCGTTGACGAAGGCGCGTGCCGACCCACCCACGACATCCGTGTCGACCGATCGACCGGCATAAGCGCGACCGCCCATCTGCACGACGACGTTGATCTCAGCCATTGCGTCGGCGCCGCGGGTCACGGGAACGACCCGGTAGTCGACGAGTCGGGCATCGATACCGAACGCCTTCTTCAGAGCTGCGAACGTGGCGTGCACCATGCCGTCGCCTTCGGCCTCATATTCGAGCGTCAGGCCGCGCGTCTCGACCTTCACACTGGCCTGTGGGGTGACCTCGTTGCCGCCGGCGACGTGCATGCTGAACAGGTGGATCAGCTCGGCTTCCTTGGACGAGGTGTAGTCGACGATCGCCCGCACGTCTTCCTCGCTGATCTCCCCCTTGCGGTCGGCGAGTTCCTTGAAGCGCTCGAATGCTCGTTCAAAGTCCTCGTCCTCCAGAACGATCTCCATCTTGCGAAGTGCGTCGGCGAACCCGGCCCTGCCCGAGTGTTTGCCGAGAATGATCTGGCTTATGTGTCCGACTGCAGCCGGATCCATGATTTCGTAGGTCTCCCGGTCGCGCAGCATGCCGTGTTGGTGGATGCCGGACTCGTGGGCAAAGGCGTTTCGTCCGACGACTGCCTTGTTGAACTGCACCGGATACCCGGTGAGCCTGGACACGAGTCTGGAGGTCTCGACGATCTCGGTGGTGTCTGCGCCGATCTCGACCCCGAACTGATCCTCACGGGTCCTGATGGCCATGATGATCTCTTCGGTGGACGTGTTGCCCGCTCGTTCACCAATGCCGTTGATGGCGCCTTCGATCTGCCTGGCGCCGGCCGAGATCGCCGCGAGCGAATTAGCCACGGCCAGGCCGAGGTCGTTGTGGCAGTGGGTCGAGATAATGACGTCTTCGTTGTCGCCGCGAGCTTCCGCATACACCCGGGTGAGTAACTCGACGTACTCGCTCGGGGTGGCGTAGCCCACAGTGTCCGGGATGTTGAGAGTGGTCGCCCCGGCCTCGACGGCTGCCCGGCACACGGCCAGCATGAATTCGGGGTCGGAGCGTGTGGCGTCCTGGGGTGAGAACTCGACGTTGTCGGTGTAGCTGCGGGCGCGCGCCACGCCCTCCTTGACCGACTGCATCACCTCTTCTGGGGTCATCCGGAGCATTCGTTCCATGTGGATCGGTGAAGTGGATTGAAAGACGTGAATTCGATTCCGGTCGGCGTGGCGCACCGCGTCCCAAGCGCGGTCGATATCGTTCGGTACGCAGCGGGCCAGGCTGGCGATCACCGGTCCCTTCACTTCCTTGGCGATACGCGAAACCGCTTCAAAATCGCCGTCTGAGGAGGCGGCGAAACCCGCCTCGATTACATCGACACGCAACTTGGCCAGTTGAAAGGCGATAGCCAGTTTCTCGTCGGAGTTGAGGGCGATACCGGGTGCCTGTTCTCCGTCGCGCAGGGTGGTGTCGAAAATGATCAGCTTGTCAGACATAGTGTGAGGATCTCCTGTTGTGAACGGTGGATGCGGACGATTGGCATCGAGCTGTGAGCCGTAGGGCACTGCCTACGGCCTATCGCCTATAGCCTATTGCTCCTTGCGGCCGGGCCGACCTAGTGGCCGCCCGGCCGGCGAAGCGCCAGCCACCATCCGCGCGAGTCGATCCGCTCTCTCATGCGTCGTCCGCCACCTTCTGGTCCAGGAACGGCATCAAGCGTCGCAGGTCTGCACCGACCTGTTCGATCTGGTGGTCACGCCCTTTGGCGCGCTGCTCGAGTAGGAACGGTGCGCCTTCCTTGGCCTGCGCCAACCACTCGTGCGCAAACGCGCCCGATTGGATTTCGGTGAGTATGTCCTTCATGGCGGCTTTCGTGTCGTCGGTGACGATGCGCTGGCCGCGGGTGTAGTCGCCGTACTCGGCGGTGTCGGACACCGAGAAGCGCATATAGGACAGGCCCCCTTCGTAGAGGAGATCCACGATCAGTTTGAGCTCATGCAGTGTCTCGAAATAAGCCGACTCAGGCTGATATCCGGCCTCGACGAGCGTTTCGAACGACGCCTTGATAAGCGAGGAGACGCCACCACAGAGGATGACCTGCTCGCCGAAGAGGTCCGTCTCCGTCTCTTCCTTGAAGGTCGTCTCCAGGACTCCGGCCCTCCCACCGCCGATGGCCCATGCGTAGGAGAGTGCGAGGTCGTGCGCCAGGCCGGTGTGGTCCTGGTGCACGGCGAGCAAGCACGGCACCCCGGAACCTTCGGTGTAGGTGCGGCGAACGAGATGGCCGGGGCCCTTGGGTGCAACCATCGCGACATCGACATGCTCCGGGGGGATGATGGCCCCGAAATGGATATTGAATCCATGGGCGAAGAACAATGCATCGCCTTCTTCGAGATGAGGTTCAATCTCGTGTTCGTAGAGGGCGGCCATGTTCTGGTCGGGTGTGAGCATCATGATGAAGTCGGCTTCGGCGGCCGCTTCTGCGGGCGTCGCGACGCGGAGTCCCTCCGCTTCCGCCTCGGAACGGCGGGCAGAACGTTCACGCAATCCAACGACAACGTCGACGCCTGACTCCTTGAGGTTGAGGGCGTGGGCATGTCCCTGGCTGCCGTACCCGATGATCGCGACTTTGCGGCCTTTGATAATCGAAGGGTCGGCGTCCTCGTCGTAGTGAATCGTTGCCATGAATCCTCGTTTCTAGCTCGCTCGCAACTTACGGCTCTTTTGGTCCCGTGCCAAAGCGACTCGCCCCGATTTGACGAGGTCGGCGATACCATACGGCCGTACCAGTTCGACGAAATCGTTGACTTTTTCTGGTGACCCGGTCACCAGGAACATGATGGTCGAGACACCAACGTCAACGGCGACGGCGTCGAAGAGGGTGGCCACCTCCAGCACGTCGCTTCGTTTCTGGCCGTCCGTGGAGACACGTATGAGGGAGATCTCACGCTCGACGGCTGTCGCCCTATCCAACTCTGTGATCTTGACGACATTGATGAGCTTGTGGAGTTGCTTTTTCACCTGCTCGAGTTCCGGGGCATCCACCACGATCGTCATCCGGGAGATCCCCTCGTCGGCAGTCGGTCCAACTGCTAGGGAATGGATGTTGAACCCACGTCGGGCCAGAAGCGATGAAACCCTGGCCAGAACGCCGGCTTTGTTCTCGACGAGGACGGACAGCGTGTGCTGGTTCATGAAGCACTCCAGGGTCGTAGGCGGACCTCAGTTGGTGGCCGATAGCTCACGGCGCTCATTCCAAGTCCTCCGGTCCAAGGATGATTTGATCATTCGAACCACCTGCCGGCACCATCGGGAACACCATCTCGTCCGGATCGACCACGAACTCGATCAGGACCGGCCGGTCGTTGATCGAGAGCGATTTCTCGATTGCCGGGCCGACCTCTCCTGGTGTTTCGACCCGCATACCGACGCAACCCATTGCTTCGGCGAGCATCGGGAAGTTGACCGTGTCCCGCCCCAGCTCACTCCCCGAATAGCGGCTCCCGTAGAAGAGTGTCTGCCACTGGCGAACCATGCCGTGCACACCGTTGTTGATGAGGGCAATCTTGATCGGGAAACCCTCCGCCGAGGCGGTGGCCAGTTCTTGATGCGTCATTTGGAACGACCCGTCGCCGTCGATCAGATAGACCGTTCGCTCGGGCGCTCCGGCTTTGGCGCCGATGGCGGCGGGAACGCCGAAGCCCATGGTGCCGAGCCCGCCGGAGTTGATCCATTCGCGTGGTCTGGAGAACTTCCAGTGGAGTGCCGTCCACATCTGGTGCTGACCGACTCCCGACACGACGATGGCGTCGCCACCCGTCCGCCGGTAGAGCTCCTCGATCACGTACTGCGGTTTCAGCGGCCCGTCGGGCTGCTGGTCGAAGCGAACCGGGTTGTCGGTGCGCCAGCTATTCACCTTCTCCAACCATTCTTTGTGGTCGGGTGCCGGCCGTTTTGCCCATGCCTCGAGCATCTGTTCCAAAATCCGGCCGACATCCCCGACGATCGGGATTTCTGCCTGGCGGACTTTGCCGATTTCCGCAGGGTCGACGTCGACGTGGATCACGCTGGCGTGCGGGGCGAAGAAGTCCGGGTTGCCGGTAACCCGGTCGTCGAAACGGACTCCGAGCGCAATGAGGAGGTCGGCCTTCTGGATTGCCGTGGTGGCTGCGTACGTTCCGTGCATGCCCGGCATTCCGAGGAAGAGGTCGTGGTCACCGGGGAACCCACCGAGACCCATGAGGGTTGTGACGACGGGAGCGTTCGTTTGCTCTGCGAACATGCGGAGCTGGTCCGCCGCGTTCGCCTTGATGATTCCGCCACCCGCGTAGATGACGGGTCGGTGGGCGGATTCGATCAGTTTGATTGCTTCCAGTATCCGGCGCGGGTGGCCCTCGACCGTCGGTTTGTATCCGGGCAGATCCAGCTTCGGTGGCTTGTGCCACTTGAGGTGCGCGTTGAGGATGTCCTTGGGTAGATCGACCAGCACCGGTCCCGGTCGTCCCGTCGCGGCAATGTGAAACGCCTCGTGAATGACGTCGGGAATGTCATCGGGGTTGGTCACGAAGTAGTTGTGCTTCGTGGCATTCATCGTGATCCCGGTGGTGTAGGCCTCCTGGAATGCATCGTTACCGACCGAAGTGGTTGCGACCTGTCCGGTGATGGCGACGATCGGTATGGAATCCATCAGCGCGTTCGCCAGCGGCGTTACCAGGTTGGTGGCAGCCGGACCGGAGGTGACGATGCAGACCCCGACCTTGCCCGTCGCCCAGGCGTACCCCTCTGCCATATGGCCGGCGCCTTGTTCATGGCGCGCCAGCACGTGTCGAATGGGGGAGTCGTACAGCGGATCGTAGGCCGGGAGGATCGCTCCTCCCGGCACGCCGAATACGATGTCGACGCCCTCGCGTTCCAGTGCCTTGATGACTGCCTGGGCTCCGCTGATTGTGTTCATCGTGTTCCTTCGGTCGGGATACAAAAAACCCTCCGGCTCGGAGGGCATCGGAGGGCACACACGTCCTGGTTGTGACGTATGTGCCTATTGAAGTACGAGGATCTCTGTTGAGAACATGTGGAGCGGCAGTATGGGCCAAAGCCGGGCCGATGTCAATCTCCCGGATTTGAGCGGATCGGCATGAGGCGATCAGTAACGTTCTGCACACCGAGATGCGGCCCGCGTTCTCCTGAGGATGTCGATTTGAGCTTCGAAGAACTGAACAGCAGCCTGAGACAGCGAAGGCATGACTTGAGCGCCGAGCTCGCCCGGTTGACGGCACCGCCCGAGTCCGGAGCCAATGTGTCTTTCGGCAAACGCGTTGGGGACGGAACCACTGAAGCCGTCGAGCGGATCAGTACAACCGCAACGGCGCGGTCGATTTTTCGCTCTATTGCCGACATCGATCGAGCTCTCAGCAAGCTCGAACAGGGAACATACGGCATATGCGACGGCTGCGGCCAACGGATCCCGCTCGAACGCATGGAGGCGATTCCGTCCACGGCCATGTGCGTCCTTTGCAGCTCCGGCGCCGCCCGACCCTGAGTTTCTCCGCAATACATTGGCGCGTGACGGTCCATTGCATTGCGCAGAAAAGTCCATGAGGTTTGTACCCTGGCCGACGTGAAGTGTTCCAACACGCTCTTGAAGCTGCTCGACCCGGTCCTTGAAGCCGCTCGCGGCGTTTTGCGGGACCTGGAACCCGAAGAGGTCCCGGCCTCTCTGCGGAAAGTGGCCAAGAATTCCGGTCGGCGGCTCACTCCGCCCTACGCCCGGAGCCTGCTCTACGAAATCGATGAGAACACGTGGCTGCGCGACAAGGTCACCGATGCGATGGTGGAGGCCGACCCGGAGTCCGGCGAACCAGACCTGGCGGCGGCGGGTCTCTTTCTGCACCGCCCGGAGGACTGGGAGCAAAGCCTCTTGGCGCTGAGTGCTGATCGTGAGCAGGCGCAGATGGGTACAGAGGTCGTGGCACTCCAACAGACGATGGAGCGGATGAAGTCGGCCCTCGAGGCGTCCAAAGAGAAGGAACGCTCTGCTCGGGCCGCTCTTGCGGACGCCCGGCGGACGGCGGATAAGAAGGTCAAGGAAGCGAGAATCGCCGCCGAGGCCGCCCGCACTGCGGCGGCCGCACCTTCGGCAGATCTCGAGAAGGATTTGCGAAAGGCGCGGGCCGAGGTCGGTCGGTTACGGACAGACCTGGTCGAGGCTGATGGCCGGATCGAGTCGCTCAAGCACATGCTGCTCAAAGAACGGCGGGCCGAGCGCACCGGCGAAGACGACGGAAGCCCTCGGATCTGGCGGACCGGTGATCCCCTCGAGATGGCGAAGATGCTCGATGAGCTCATGTTGGCGATGCGCCCCCGCTCGACCGATGCAGACATCAAGGGCGGGAAGCCTCCCGCGCTCGTCGTTCCAGACGGTATCCGGCCGGATCAGGTCGACGCAATCCGTTGGATGCTGCAGCAGGAGCGACCCATAACCCTCGTCGTCGACGGCTACAACGTTTCGTTCCAACTCGACGAGAGCAGGTTTTCTACACCGGAGTTGCGTGAACAGGTCAGGGAGGGCCTGATCCGCCTCCGACGTTTGGCAAAAGGTCCATTGCCGATCGTCCTCGTGTTCGATTCGACTGAGGAGGAAGCAACAATCCCCGGTCCGATCGAAACCAGGTTCGTGCGCAGCGCAGACGACGAGGTCGTTCGACTGGCAGCAGTCCTCCCCGGCGACGTGATCGTGGTATCCACGGATCGAGAAGTGCGAGAACGTGCAGAGTACAACGGCGCCATCGCCCTATGGAGCGAATCGTTCGTTGGATGGATGCGAGGCAGGTGATGGACCTCCCCATCGAACTCGAGTTTGCGCTAGGTCTAGCCGACCTCGCCGATCGCGTAACTCTGGCCGGCTTCAAGGCGCTGGATCTGGTCGTAGACACGAAGCCGGACATGACACCCGTTTCAGAAGCCGACCGACGAGTTGAACAACTCCTTCGTGAGCGAATTACCGAGCAGCGGGTGAATCACGCGGTCCTGGGGGAGGAGTACGGCACGTCTGGGTCGGGTGAGTGGACGTGGATCATCGATCCAATCGACGCCACCATGAACTACGTGCGCGGTATCCCTGTGTTCGCCACCCTGATCGCCCTGACACGAGCCGGGCATGCAGAGGTCGGTGTCGTCACCGCTCCCGCCCTCGGCCGCCGATGGTGGGCGGCAAACGGCCACGGTGCATTTCTCAACGGTGAACCGATCAGCGTTTCCAGTATCGCCGCTTTGGAAGACGCACAGCTGTCGATCAGTAGTCTCCTCGACTTCGATGACCACGGCCTTGGAGAAGAGGGTCGGTCGCTCTCCAGGCGCTGCTGGCGTACGAGGGGATTCGGGGATTTCTGGTCGCACATGCTCGTAGCGGAGGGCGCAGTGGATATCGCCGCAGAGCCGATCGTCAACCCGTGGGATCTTGCCGCCCTCCAAATCATCGTTGAGGAAGCCGGCGGACGGTTCACCGACTTCCGTGGTCGGACGACATACGAAGGGGGCACGGCGATATCGAGCAACGGCCTGGTCCACGACGAGGTGCTGGGTCTGCTTGGCGCCGTGTAGCGACCCGCGACCCGCGACCCGCGACCCGGAACCCGCGGCTCCTTTTCTGTCCCACCCTCACGATACGGTGAGCGAGGAATCACGAACAGGAAGGAAGCCATGCGAATCGATTGTGACGTCTGCGCGATGCGCAACACGGATGCGTGCACGGATTGCGTGGTTACGTACCTGCTCGCGGCCGGGCCGGTGGAACTGAACGACACGGAGACCGAGGCGTTGGGAAACCTGGCCGAAGTGGGGCTTGTTCCCCGGCTCCGGCTGATTCCACGCAGGGAAGAACCAACAGCTGCAAATGGATGACGCAGACGCCGTAGCCTGTGCGGGTGGAACAACTTGTTGTGCGCTTGCGGGCTGCCGCTGATCACGCCGGACTCGATGGTTTCGGGATCGCCTCAGCTGAGCCGTTTGAGGCGGTGGGGCGGACTATGCACGAGCGAAAGGCCGGCGGCTTGTCGGGCCGGCTTGGATTCACCTATCGCGATCCGGATCTCGCTACAGATGTTCGCCGGTCGTTCCCGTGGGCGAAGTCACTCGTCGTTGCGGCGAGCACGTATGTTCCCATGGCCGGCTCGCCCGGTCCGCCCGACGGCGCAGGTGGGCGAATAGCCCGGTTCGCGACCCGGGATCACTACGCCCCGCTCCGTGCCGGTCTCGGAATGCTGACAGAGCTGCTGGCGGCGTCGGGGTTCCGGGTGGAAGCTCTGGTCGATGACGGCCGGCTGGTGGATCGTGCCGCCGCGGTCAGGGCCGGGGTCGCCTGGTGGGGTAAGAGCACGATGGTGATATCACCGAAGCACGGACCGTGGTTGCTGTTGGGTTCGATCGTCACCGACGCCGATCTCCCCGTGAGCGAAGCGATGCGACGCGACTGCGGCAAATGCGACGCTTGTATTCCGGCGTGTCCCACGGGAGCCTTGATCGCACCCGGGGTCCTCGATGCGACACGATGCATTGCCTACTGGGCTCAGACTGCCGGTGTCATCCCGGTTTCGTTGCGCAGGCCGTGGGGAGATCGCATCTACGGCTGCGATGACTGCCTCGACGCCTGCCCGCCCGGGCACAACTCTCTGGAACAGACGGTGGAGAGTGAGCGGATCGACCTTACCGAGCTTCTGTCGGCCGATGATGAGGCGTTGCTCGATTTCGCCGGACACTGGTTCATCCCCAAGCGCGACCCGGACTACATCCGGCGGAACGCTCTCATCGCGCTCGGTAACTCGGGTCTACCAGAACACCTCCCGATCCTGGCACGGTACCTCGGCCATCGCCGTGCAACGCTTCGGTGCCATGCGGCCTGGGCCCTCGGAGAGATGGGTGAAGAGGCCAGGCCCGCCTTGGCCGCACGCAGAGCAGTGGAGCACGATCCGGCTGTGCTGGGCGAGATCGACGCCGCGCTCGGCAATCTCGATTGATGCCTCCTGACTCACCCGCGCTGCGTACCATGCTCACATGACGCGCAAGATCCACTCCCAGGATGTGACGGAAGGACCGGCCAAGGCAGGAGCGCGAGCAATGCTCCGGGCCGTCGGCCTCGAAGAGGAGGACTTCGCCAAGCCGCAAGTCGGCCTTGTTTCGGCAGGCAACGAGGTTACCCCCTGCAACCTCTCCGGCCCTCGACTGGCGGCACGGGCGAAAGAGGGTGTCCGGGCGGAAGGCGGCATCGGGCTCACCTTCGCCACCATTGCCGTGTCCGACGGGATCGCGATGGGGCACGAAGGGATGCGGGCGTCGCTCGTCAGCAGAGAGGTGATCGCCGACTCGGTCGAACTGGTGATGCATGCCGAACGTTTCGACGCCATGGTCACGATTGCCGGCTGCGACAAGTCCCTCCCCGGCATGCTGATGGCCGCAGCCCGCACCAACCTCCCGAGCGTGTTCCTGTACGGGGGTTCGAGTCTGCCCGGTCGCTGGCGCGGGAAGGACATCTCGATCGTCGACGTGTTCGAAGGGATCGGGGCCTTCAGTGAAGGGACCATCACCAAGGAGGAATTACTCGGGATCGAGCAGTCCGCCTGTCCCGGGGAGGGTTCGTGCGCGGGAATGTTCACGGCCAACACGATGGCATCGGTCGGTGAAGCGATCGGAATGTCGTTGCCCGGAAGCGCGACCGTCCCGGCCCCCGACCCGCGCCTTGAGGACTATGCGGTGCAGTCTGGAGTAGCCGTGATGCGACTCCTCGATGCCAACCTGCGGCCACGGCAGATCATGACCCGTCCTGCCTTCGAGAACGCCATCACGACGGTCATGGCCCTGGGAGGGTCGACGAACGCGGTGTTACATCTTCTGGCGATCGCCCATGAGGCTGGAGTGGAATTGACCCTGGAGGATTTCGACATCATCAGCCGCCGTACGCCGCACATCGGCGACCTCAAGCCGTTCGGCGCCTATCACATGGTCGACCTCGATCACATCGGGGGGGTGCCGGTCGTGATGCGAGCACTGTTCGATGAGGGCCTCATCAACGGCGACATCCCAACCGTTACCGGCAAGACGGTCGCTGAGAATCTCACAGGGGTCACCTTTCCCGGCGATCAGGATGTGATCAGATCCAGTGACAATCCGCTGGCGCCCGAGGGAGGCATCGCCGTGCTGCGCGGTTCGCTGGCGCTCGAAGGCGCCGTTGTGAAGATCGCAGGCATTGAACTGAACACCTTCGAGGGCTCCGCCCGGGTCTTCGACGACGAGCAAGGGGCGCTGGAGGCCCTGTTCAGGCACGATCTGGCCCCGGGCGACGTGGTCGTCATCCGCTATGAGGGTCCGAAGGGTGGGCCAGGCATGCGGGAGATGTTGCAGATCACGGCGGCCATCAAGGGTGCCGGCCTCGGCAAGGATGTATTGCTGATCACCGACGGACGATTCTCCGGCGGTACGACGGGTCTCTGCATCGGGCACGTGGCCCCGGAAGCAGCAAACGGCGGCGCCCTGGCCCTCGTTGAGGAGGGGGATCGGATCCGCGTTGACCTCCCCGCTCGACGATTGGACCTTCTCGTCGATGAGGTGACCCTGGCCACCCGCCGGGCAGGATGGAAACCCCCGGAACCCCGGTACACGACGGGCGCTCTGGCCAAGTACGCACGCCTGGTCGGTTCTGCAGAGGACGGTGCCGTCACAGCTTGATGATCTGGCCGTCTGTGCTGAGCGCGGTACCCTGACGGCGTCATGCCAGACATCGTCACGTGTCCCGCCTGCGGGGCTGCCAATCCAGTCGGAGCCGAGTGGTGCGGACAGTGTTATGCGAGTTTTGCGGCGGCGTCCTCCCCGGCCATGCCCGAATCTCCTCCCCCCAGCCAACCGGTGCAACCTCAACCGGATCGGGCAAGGCCGGCTCCGCCAGTCGGTGGGCCGAGGGGTCCGGGCGGCCCACCGGCCCCGCCCACCCGCCATGATCGGCCGCCCGGCGTGTCCCTACCACAGCCCGCTACGGCCGGCGGCATCGTCACCGATGGCTGGACCTGCAGGGTCTGCGGGACGGTCAATCTGGTGTCCGTTGACAGCTGTCGATCGTGCCAGACCTCCATCTACGAGGCTTTCGGAGCCGGTGAGGAAGATCGACCCGAAATCGAAGCCTCCAAGGCCGCCCTGTGGGGCCTCCTGCCCGGCGGCGGGCACTTCAAGGTCGGCGAATCTGCTCTCGGTCTGGCAGTGGCGGGCTTGCTCATTGCCAGCCTGGCATTTGGCATCCTCATGATCGGAGGCAATCGACGCCCCGTCGGAATCGTCCTGCTGGTTTTCACCGTTGTCGCCTGGGCGATCTCCATCTACGACGCCACCCGCCTGGCGGCGGGCAACGAGGGTGCCACACTGCTCCGACCCCGGGTGGTGACCTCGGCCATGGGGTTGGTATTCATGCTCGTGATCGTGGCGGCCGTCTCCATTACGGGCGAAGGGACGGCACCGTGAACGGGGTGTACGGCCTGAGCCTCGTAATCGGCCTGGTCGCGCTGGTCGCCTGGATTCTCATTGGTGGACTCTCAGAGTCGAATAGTGCCCGGCCTGTGCATCCCGATGAACGCTTTGGAGCAACCGGGCGAGGCGTCGTGGGAGGGTTGACCGCCTTCGGAATCGGCGGACTGTCGGCATCCTACGGGGGATGGCCGACGGCAGCCGCGATAGCGGCGGCGCTCGTCGCCGCGCTGGTATTCGCCGCCTACGCCTACCGGTACGATCCGGGCTCCGAACGGGATGCTGACTGAATGCTGCTGGTGGCAGATGTCCATGGGGCGTTCGACGATCTCGCCCGGGTCATCGCGACCGGTGAACGGGTGGTCGTCCTCGGCGATCTCATCAATTTCGTGGACTACCGAACGGGCGAGGGGATTGCCGCGGAAGTCTTCGGCGTGGAGTTCGCGCAGGCGGCGGCCCGGTATCGGAGGCAGGGTGACTTCGCTGCCTCGCGCCGCCTGTGGAGGGAGCGGTCGGCCGGCCGGGAGGAGGAGGTCCGCGCCCAGGTTGGCGGCGCTATCGCGGCTCAGTACGCGGCGATGCGGTCGGCCCTGGCCGGAGGTTCCGGCTTCGTTACCCATGGCAACGTCGACGTTCCGGCTCTGCTCCAATCCCACCTTCCGGACGGCTTCCAGTACGTGAACGGTGAAGTAGTTGAGTTCGAAGGGCTACGAATGGGAATTGTCGGTGGTGGTTCCAAGACCGGCCTCAACGCCGCCGGGGAGATCAGCGAAGAGGAAATGGCGCGGTTGCTCGAAGATATGGGGCCTGTTGACGTGCTCGGGACACATGTGCCCCCTTCGATCGATCCGCTGCGGTTCGATGTGATCACGGGCCGGCTCGAGGGCGGTTCGGAAGCGGTCGCCGAGTACCTTTATCGGCACCAACCCCTCGTGCACTACTTCGGGGACATCCACCAACCACAAGCATCACAGTGGCGGGTCGGGCGCACCCGGTGCGTCAACGTCGGCTATTTCAGGGCAACGGCGCGGGCGGTTCGTCACGCCTGACGTTGATCTCGACCACCTCTCCGAGACGTACCGGTTCCGCCCCCTGCGAGTCGAAGGAGCGGACCGCGTCAGGACGGCGCTCGCCGGGCTGGCCCATGGAGCCCGGGTGCTGGACATCGGAGGGGGAACAGGGGCTCACTCGGAGGTCATGAGGACCGAGGGTTTTGTGCCGGTGCTCGTTGATCCATCGGCAGCGCAAAGGGCGAAGGCGCACGGGCGCCGCCTGCAGGTCGTCGGGGGCGTCTCCCAGCGATTGCCGTTTTCCGATCACTCATTCGACATGGCCTACTTCCATCTATCTCTGCACTACGGCGACTGGCTCGATGCAGTGACCGAAGCCGTCCGGGTCGTCCGGCCCGGCGGAAAGGTGTGGATCTGGACGTTCACCAGGAACTACCTGGAAACCTCCTTCACCGGGAGGTGGTTTCCCTCTGTTCGCGAACACGATGTGCGCCGTTTTCCCGATGTGGCAGTGGTGGCGGACCATTTCGCCTCCTCAGGAATGGAGCGGGTGGCGCTCGGAGGGATCGTCGAACGGGTCGAGCGGACCGTGGCTGAATGGGAGGAGGCGTTTAGAGCCCGATTCGTCAGCACCCTCCAGCTGATCGAGGACGATGAACTCGAGGAGGGGGTCAAGGTCTTCCGGTCCGCGCATCCGGATGGAGCGGAGCCGGTCGTCGCAGGCCTCGAGTTCGTGTCGATCTCGGCCTGGGTGCCCGGCTAGTCACCGTCCGACTACCCTGTTGTCAGTTCGAGAAAGAAGGTTCATGGCTGAAGGCGCCGTTCAAAGCATCGAGATATCTGCTGCTCCTGCGGACGTGTTTTCGGTACTCGCCGATCTCCCAACCTACCCTGAGTGGATCACCGCCATGCGGTCCGTCACCGTCACCGCCGAACGGGATGACGGGCTGGCGGAGCGTGCCCTTTTCGAGGTCGACGCCATGGTCAAGGTCATCTCATACGAGCTCGAGTACGAATACGAGGTTCCTCACCGCATTATGTGGACGGCCCTCCCGGGGAACGACATCACTGAGATGGAGGGCTCGTACGACCTGACGGAACTCGAAGACGGCGGCACTGAGGTCGTCTACGCACTGAAGGTCGACTACTCCTTCCCGCTTCCGGGATTCCTGCGCCGCCAGGCCGAGAAGCAACTGGTCGGGACGGCACTGCGCGGCCTCAAGAAGCGGGTTGAGGAAGTCCAAACCGCCTGATGCGCGTTGTTCTGGTGACCGGCAAGGGGGGAGTCGGCAAGACCACCGTCGCCGCCGCCACAGGCCTCCGAGCCGCGGAGTTGGGTCACCGGACGCTCGTCACCTCAACCGATCCGGCCCACAGCCTCGCTGATGCCTTCGATGTGCCGTTGGGCGACGTTCCGAGCACGCTGTTTGAGAACCTCGACGTCCAGCAGATCGACGCCCAGCTACAGCTCGCCAAACACTGGGGGGAACTCCATCAGCAACTCAAGCGGGTATTCGATTGGGGTGGCGTAAAGGGCATCGAAGCCGAGGAGTTTCTCGTCTTTCCCGGCATGGATGAGCTGTTTTCGCTCCTACAAGTGAAGGATCATGTCGACTCGGGAAGCTACGACACGATCATCGTCGATTGTGCGCCTACCGCCGAGACGCTTCGCCTGCTCAGCCTGCCGGAGGTGCTCTCCTGGTATTTCGACAGGGTTCTGCCTACCGAACGGCGGCTGATGAAGGCGGCTCGCCCGGTATTGACCCGGATGACGAATCTGCCGGTGCCGGGCGAGGATGTCTTTGATGCCGCCGAAGGCGTGTTCCTGGCCGTCGAAGGGGTCAAGGCCCTTCTCTCCGATTCGGAGATTACGTCGGCGCGGCTGGTGGTCAACCCGGAGAAGATGGTTGTAAATGAGGCTCGGCGTACCTACACCTACCTGGGGTTGTTCGGGTACGGCGTCGACGCCGTCGTCGTGAACCGGGTGCTGCCGGCCAGCGTCTCCGACAGCTATTTCGATGCGTGGCGCGAAGTGCAGGCCAGGCACCTAGCTGAGATCGAGGAATCGTTCCGTGAGGTCTCGATCTTGCCGTTGCGCCTGTTCGGGCAGGAAATGGTTGGCGTCGACCGGCTGAGAGAGTTGGCGGCCGAGCTCTACGGAGATACCGATCCGATAACGGGATTCAAAGGCGTTTCGCCGTTCACGCTCACCGAGGATGGCGAAGAAGTCATCATCGAGCTGGCCGTCCCGTTTGCCGATGAGGAGGAACTCGACGTTCTGCGCAGGGGAGCCGAGTTGTACATCACGGTTGGCCCCTACCGTCGCTCCTTCGTGCTTCCCGATTCTTTGCTGCGCCGTCGTATCGCCGGAGCCAAACTGTCGGGAGGCGTGCTCCGGGTGACGTTCGTCGGCTGATGACACGAACCGCGATCGGCATCGATATCGGAGGGTCGTCGATCAAGGCAGCCTTGGTCGATCACCGGGGGAGTGTTGAAGGACTCATACAGCACCCGACGCCTCAGACGGGGCGAGGAATTGCCGACCGCTGCGCAAACATGGCTTCGGAACTCGTGTCAAGTGACGTCGTGGGGGTTGGAGTGGGGTCGGCCGGATTGGTCGATTCCGCCAACCGGGTTCACGTGTGGGGGCCACATGTGGCCGGTCCTGCACCGATTGGTCCGGCGGTTGAGGCCGCCACCGGGTTGTCGGTGATCCTCGACAACGACGCCGACGTAGCCGCGTTTGCGGAAGTTCGCCTCGGAGCGGCCAAGGGATTCGACAATGTCCTGATGGTGATGCTGGGCACGGGGATCGGCGGTGGGATCGTGGTCGATGGCGAGATCTACCGGGGGAGCGGGTTCGCAGGTGAGATAGGTCATCTCACCATTGATCCGGACGGACCGCGGTGCGCGTGCGGTCGAGATGGTTGCTGGGAAACACTCGTATCTGGATCGGTGCTCGATGCGGCGGCCGTGCAACTTGCCGCGGCTGATTCGAAAGGAGCGGTGGCGTCCGCCGCAGCCGGTCTACCGCCGGCCGGACAACATCTGATGGTGGCTGCGCAGGCCGGCGATCCCGGCGCCTTGGAAGCATGGTCTGCGGCCGGCACATGGCTCGGGCGCGGGGTTGCCCAGTTGGCTGCGATCCTCGACCCCGGCATCGTGGTGGTCGGAGGAGCGCCGTCGCGGGCGGGTGACCTCCTCCTCGGACCGGCCAGAACGGCTCTGGCTCTGACAATCTATGGTGGCAACGTCCGGCAGCAGTTGCCGATGGTTGCCTCCCGGTTCGGTCAGAATGGAGTTGTGATCGGTGCAGGACTTCGAGCTTTGGAGATGATTGATGGGTGATCCGCTGCGGCCCGATGCCGTCTACGACCCAACCGGTCACCCGATCGCGCTACGCGGGATGTGGATGAAGGAAGCGGCGCTGGCTCTTCCCAACCTCGTCAAGCTGGTCTACCGGTTGATGAGAGATCCGCGGATTCCGCGCAAGAGCAAGATAATTCTCGGTGCCATCCTCGGATACCTGGTCGTGCCAATCGATGTCGTTCCCGACTTCATCCCGGTGTTCGGCCAGGCAGATGAAGTTCTCTTGCTCTCCTATGCGGTTCGCCACATCATCGAAGCAGCCGGAACGGACATCGTTCTGGAACACTGGGATGGCAGTCAAGACGTTCTTGAACTCGTCGAATCGATCACCGGCTTCGCCGCTACCTTGTTGCCGAAGCCGATCCAGAGCCTGCTGCGCCGCCTGTCCGCTGCCTGAGCAACGACCGATACAATGCGCTCTCGCATCGACGGTGCGACTGCTTGCTCCGACCCGGAGGTCGTCCGTCTCGGCTCTGGGCGGTTGAATTTGGGTGCTTACGAACAAGGACGGACGCAGGGATCGTCGGTCGGACCCGGCGTCTCATCGACGCGGCAGCTGAATTCGAATCGTTGACGGTTCTCATCGACACGGTTGCCCTCGCAGCATCAACCGGCTCAGATCCGGCAATGGGCCTGCTCCTGGAGTGGAGGAACTCCTCGCCGAAGCCCAACCCGATGCCGGCGTCACCGACATGCTCACTGCGATGATGGAGGACGGGACCGTGCTTTTTGAGGCTGGGATCGACGACTGTGGCCAACCACAGGGCTGCTACGTATTCACCGATTGGTTCCGGGCCCTCCAGCTACAGATGGAGAAGGACGCCACCGGCAACTGGGCGATCACGGGAATCGGCCTCGGGTCCACCGACTGAGCGGGTGGGCACCGGCCCTGTTTGGACTCATCTTGTTGGTCGCTCGTTAGTTGCTTCGACCATTGTGATGGGATGGTTGGAACCCCTCGCTTCAGAAGCGAGGGGTTTATGCCTCGATGGGCAAGAATTCAAGGCGCTGTTTTCTGTCTCCCGCGCCGGGTATGATCGAACATATGTTCGATACGCTGACATTGGATACAGAGATCCAGGGCTGGCTTGACCAAGCCGACAAAGCTGATTTGGAGCTGGCTCTGGCGATCGAGGAGGCGAATTCAGCAACTCCTTCCGCGCCATCTATTCCGCCCGAGTTGGCCGGGATGGAACCCGGGATCGTGCTGTCTGCTCTGCTGTCGGATATCGACGTTGAGGATCTGTCGGGCCACGATCGCGTCATCGTGATGGCGGCCCATCAGCGGATGGCATCGCACTACCAGGCACGGTTGTATGCCTCAATGGTCTCAGTGGCCGATGCAGTCACCGACGAGTTGAACCGGGATGGCGAGACCGATTTCGAGTTAGTGGAGAAAGCCTGTTCATCCGAGATCCGGGCAGCGCTCCGGCTCACCCGGAGGGCAGCGGACAACGAACTCTCCATAGCTCGAGACTTCCAGACGCGGCTGCCGACTGTCTGGCAGGAGTTTGTTGCCGGGCGTGTCGACAGGCGCCGTGCCAATCTCATCCTTCATCGCACCGATCATCTGCCGGCCACTCAGGCGCAGAAAATTGCCCACCTCGCGTTGGAGCGGGCTTCCGAGCTCACGACCGGGCAGCTGACCGCGCTGCTGCGAAAGCTCAGCGTCGAGGCCGATCCCGAAGATGCCAAGCACCGCTATGAGAACGCTGTCGATGAGCGCCGAGTCGTTCTCGAGCCCAGCTCTGACGGCACAACACACCTGTACCTGATGGACCTGCCGCCCGATCGAGCCGCCCGGATCCGTGATCGCATCGATTCGGCTGCTCGCGACCTACGGACCTCAGGAGAGACGCGCACGATGGATCAACTCCGAGCGGATGTCGCCCTCGACTTGCTCGATCCCACCGTTTCACACCCTGGGCGCAAGGTAAGGCGAGGATCACTTGTGATGACGGTTGACCTGGCCACGCTTGCAGAGCTTGCGGAGTCTCCCGGTGATCTTGGGGGCTACGGCCCGGTGATTTCGGATATCGCACGCCAGGTGGCCCAAACCTCGCGCAGGGACGAGTGGCGATTCGTTGTTACCGACGCCGAGCACCAACCGATATGTTCCGGGAGCACTCGCCGCCGCCCCACAGCAGCAGATCGGCGCACGATCGAGACTGCCTACCCGACTTGTGCGTTCCCGGGATGCCGTGTCTCGTCGACGCGGTGCGATCTCGACCACATCACGCCCTGGATTGACGGCGGACCGACGTGCTGGTGCAACCTTGCCCCACTCTGCCGGCACGACCACTGCGTACGACACGGTGCGGGCTGGAGCTACCGGCGCACCGAAGCCGGCGACCACGAGTGGACCAGTCCGCTCGGTCACCGGTACACGACCAGAGGGCGATCGCCCTGAACTCCCGGGTCTCGACCCACGGCTATGCCGAATACATCGTTCTCATTGGGCCTTGCGCCTGAGCCGGTCGCTCTCGGAGAAGGTTCAAAGAACATCATCCCGGTTGTCCGCGGCCACGTAGAACAACCGAAGTGCTGTGCATAAAAGTCACCCACTTCGCAGGTCGATCCCAGTCGGCGATCGGCATATACGGCGATCGGGGTGACGAAATCCTCACGGAGTCCTCTTCGCGCGGTCCGACCGACGACTATCTCGCTTCGTTGACTTTCGATTGGGAGATGGCCGCGGCACCGGCAGCCGAAGCGGGCATCCGCGTTGTCTATCCACGCACCGGTCTCGTTCTGTCGCGGCGTGCTCAGTTGATGGAGCGGCTCGTGCCGTTGTTCAAAATTGGACTCGGCGGACCTATCGGCGATGAACGGCAGTGGTGGAGCTGGATCACCCTCTCCGACGTCATTCGCGCCTTTGACCATTTGATCGGATCCGATCTCGAAGGACCCGTCAACCTCGTTGGTACTTCTCCCGTGCGTCAGAAGCAGTTCGCGGAGCACCTGGTCCGTGCAGTTCACCGACCCGCCGTTCTCCCGGTACCGAAACTCGCGATGCGGCTCGCGCTTGGCGCCGAGAAGGCCGAGGCCATCGGCCTTTCCAGCACCAGGGTCTTGCCCGAACGCCTGGTGGATGACGGATTCGAGTTCTCCGATGCGGACCTCGAAACGGCGCTGAGCCGAATGCTGAAACAGGGGATGACCGCCTCCGTCCCACATCTGAGATTCGATTTGCTCGTTGACGACCCGGCAGTGCAGACACCATTCGCCGGACCGTTCGCTTGGTCGGGTTCTGAGTCGGCCGAGAGACTCATTCATCCGAACCGGTGGCGGGCTCCGTAGACAAGTTGAAGAGTCTCATGGAGGAGTTATGCACTTCCCGACTGTTGCCGGATCGAATCTCGAACGCAGGTCTGTCACCCTTCCGGGGGGCCTAGTGGTCTGTCTGCTATTTGATGACCGGGGTAGGCAGTGCCACGAACCCTGCCACAGCGGGGATCGTCCGGCAGGAGACCAAGTCACCAAATCCGCGACGGACCACTAGAAGGCGAGAAGAACCTCGTCATACTGGCTTTCCGGCGAGACCATCAGACGTTGGTCGATACCTGGATGCCTTTGGCAAGACGGCTTCAGGCCCGTCACTCCAATCTGGTTGCCTACGAGTTGCCGGTCATCGAATCCAGGGGCCGGCTTTCGCAGTGGTTCATCGACAGCGGAATGCGCTCCGGAATTCCCGACCGGACCATCCGTGAACACACGATCACGCTCTACATCGACAAGATCGAGTTCCTTGCGTCACTTGGTATCGAAGACGATTCGACGATTCATACGTTGCTCATCGATCGAGCGGGCGGCATCCTCTGGCGATCCAGTGGACCTCTCGACCCGGCCAAGGAAGAGGCTTTGTCCGATTTCCTCGAGCCCTGTCCTACTACCGCCTGATTTCACAACACCTCCCGGCGACTGCCCGGTCGCCCGACCCCGAAAGGAGTCATCCCATGAGAAACAATCTCAGTCTCGGCCGCCTGGCCGGTGTCAGAATCGAAATCAACTGGAGCGTGCTGGTGATCGCCTTCCTCATCACGCTCTCCGCTTCAGGAGGCTTCTTGCCTGCCGCAGTTCCCGGCCGGAGTGATGCCGTCTATCTGGTGGGAGGGGTGATCGCGGCCGCTGCTCTGCTCGGCAGCGTATTGCTCCACGAGCTCGGCCATGCCGTCGTGGCTCGCCGTCACGGAGTCGAAGTCGAACGCATCAGCCTGTGGGCTTTCGGCGGAGTCGCCCAGCTCGAGGGCGAGGCTGAAACCCCCCGTGCCGAAGCAGAGATCGCCGGGGTTGGTCCGGGCATCAGTGTGCTGCTCGGCGCCGGCCTCTACGGCATCGCCACCGTGCTGACCGGACTTCCCGCGGCCATCGTTGGATGGGCAGGTCTCATCAATATCGTATTGGCGGTCTTCAACTTGACTCCCGGCGCGCCCCTCGACGGGGGTCGTCTCCTGCACGCCTGGCTGTGGAAGCGCCATGGGGATAGGGGACGGGCAACGCAAACCGCCGGCAAGGTGGGTCGCACCTTCGGGTCCGCGCTAATCGCACTGGGCCTGGTCCAACTCGTATTCGGCGGATTCGGCGGGTTGTGGACAGCGTTGATCGGCTGGTTCCTGAGAAACGCGGCGACGGCCGAAATCCAGTTCGCGTCGCTGAACAAGGACCTGGGAGCCGTCACCGCACGTGACATCATGACGGCGGCCGAACCGGTAGAAGGAGATTGGCTCTCCGTAGGTGCGTTCATCGACAGATATGCGACCTGGCAGATCCGCCCGTTCTATCTGGTCGGCGACCCGGACGGATCGGTCGGCGGGGTGGTGACGGTCGATGCCCTGGCTGCAGTGGAGGCCGGTGATCGTTGGACGACGTCTGTGCGCTCGGTTGCCCGACTGGTGGACGAGTACCCGGCAGTTCAGGCTGACGAGCCGGCGGCGGGACTGCTGCACAAGATAGGGACTGCGCCGCTTGTCGTGGTCTGGGAAGGGTCAACTCCGGTTGGCACGATAACTCAGGCTCAGTTCGCCACGGTGGCCGAAACCGCCCGGATGCTGGCTAGGTTACGCGACGTGCGGCCTCAGGCCGCCTGAACTGAAGCTGCGGTCACGATTCCGAATATTGAGAGATGATCACGGCCAACGACTATCCCCTCACCACTTCCAGTCCCGTGCGGCGGGCCGTCATGCTGCAGCGGTGGGACGATGCCACGTTCCTGCACCAGCCAGCCGAATCGTCGTGCGCCCCGGTGCACTACGCATCCGGAGTACCTGTGCGCATCGGGCTACCACGCAGAATCAAGTCCTGAACCCTGCCCGATGGACACGCGATCCATCGTCGGGGCCGACTCCAGCGAGCCGGGTTCCGGGCGTGGTCGGTGCATAACGCCGGCGCGTCGCGTATCTTGTGGAACACTCGAGGGGAGAAATTGCGTGACTGAGGGGATGATGAGGGCCTGACCATGCATTGCCCCACTTGCGGACACGAGAACCCGGCCCGTCAGAAGTTCTGCGGCAATTGTGGCAACAGCCTGGCGGCAGCTTGCTCGAACTGTGGCGCCGAGAACCCGCCCGGCAATCGGTTCTGCGGTGAATGCGGCACGGTGCTGGCAGGTGGTTCACCGGCTCCGGCCGCGACCCCCTCCGCCGGGCCCGATACCAATCTCGAGCGCCGGATCGTCTCGGTCCTCTTCGTCGACCTGGTCAATTACACAACGTTCTCCGAGGGCCGGGACGCCGAGGACGTCCGTTCATTCCTTTCCGACTACTTCGACCGGAGCAGAGAGATCATCGAACGTTTCGGCGGGGTGGTCGAGAAGTTCATCGGTGATGCCGTCATGGCCGCCTGGGGCGCCGTCGCCACCAACGAGGATGATGCCGAACGGGCCGTTCGTGCCGGCATGGAGCTGGTCGACATGGTGGCCAAGCTCGGAGCCGACGCCGGCGTTCCCGAAATGGCGGCCAGGGCGGGGGTGCTGACCGGCGAAGCTTCGGTGCGGTCGGACACGAATTCCGAAGGCATGGTGATTGGCGACCTCGTCAACACAGCCGCCCGGCTGCAAGGATCGGCCGAGCCCGGCACGGTGTACGTAGGGGAGACCACGTACCGGGCAGCAGGCGACTCGATTCAGTTCGCAGACATCGGTTCGCTCGACATGAAGGGCAAAGAGCTGCCGGTTCCCGCCTGGAAAGCTTTGCGGATCGTCGCCCAAGTCGGTGGTGCACTCCGAAACGACGGCCTGGAGCCGCCATTTACAGGCCGCGATCCCGAGTTGCGCATGCTCAAAGACCAGCTCCATGCCGCCGAGCGCGAGCAGCGGGCCCGCCTCATCTCGGTGATCGGCCAGGCGGGGATCGGCAAGAGCCGCCTCGTTTGGGAGTTCCAGAAGTACATCGACGGTCTCATCCACGATATCTACTGGCACCAGGGTCGTTCGCCCGCCTACGGGGACAACCTCGCCTTCTGGGCCGTGGGTGAGATGGTCCGGCACCGCGCCCGCATCGCAGAATCTGACGATCCCGCCACATCGCGCACCCGACTCCGGGAGATGGTCGACGCCTACATCCCCGACCCGGATGAGCAGCGGTGGGTCGAGCCCCACATTGAAGCCTTGCTAGGCCTGCGCGATGGCAACGTCGGTGAAGGCAGCGAGCAGGCAGCCGCCTACCGGCTCCTATTCGAACGGATTGCCGCCAAGGGAACGACGGTTCTCGTATTCGAGGATCTCCACTGGGCCGACCCGGCTCTGCTGGACTTCGTTGAAGAGATGACCGATTGGTCTCGAGACCATCCCATCTTCGTGATCACGTTGGCGCGAGCAGATCTGCTCGATCGACGGCCGACCTGGGGCGCCGGCAAGCGGGGTTTCATTTCCCTCAATCTCAGCCCACTCAGCGATGATGATATGGGGGCGCTCGTCTCCGGGCTCGTTCCCGGCATCCCAGAGGAGACACTCGTCGGGGTGGTCGAACGGTCGGGCGGCGTTCCCATGTACGCAGTTGAATTCGTCCGCATGCTGCTCGGACAAGGCGTCATCTCCCAGCAAAGCGACGGTACGTTCGAGATCACCAGCGATCTCACCGACCTCGCTGTGCCCGAGTCTGTGAGTGCGGTGATCGGAGCTCGCCTCGATCGACTAGCCGAAGCTCATCGGTTCCTGCTGCAGGACGCAGCCGTAATGGGTCATTCATTCAGTCTGGAAGGCCTGGCGTTCCTAACCGATCAGACCAAAGAGGACCTCGAGTCCGGACTCGAACCTCTGGTCCGACACGAGTTGCTGGAAATTGTCCGCGACCCCCGTTCACCTGAGCGCGGTCAGTATCGGTTCGTGCAGGGCCTCATCCGGGAGGTTGCCCACGCCCGCATTTCACGAGAAGTCCGTCGTGCACGTCACCTCAAGGTCGCCGACTTCTTCGCCTCTCTGGAGGATGATGAGCTGGCAGGGCTGGTGGCGTTCCATCTCGTTGAGACCCTCCGGGCTACTCCCGACTCGAAAGATGCTGAGAGACTTGGTGATCGAGCGAAGGCTGCCCTACTCGACGCAATCGACAGAGCTGATGATCTCAACGCCTGGGACCAGTGCCTCGGCCTGGCGAAGCAGGCGGAAGAGTTCTTCACCGGACCTGGCGATCTACTGCCGTTCCTCGAGCGAGCCGCAGCTGCAGCCGAGCATCTCGCTCGGTACGAGGAGTGCGAGGCCTATGCGCGGCGCTCCATCGAAGCCGCCCAGGAACTCGGCGACCAAAGCACGGAGGCGCGAGCAATGAGCCTGCTCGGTACGGCCTACAACGTGAGTAACCGTTCCAAACGCGCGGTTGAAGTCCTGGCGCCCTACCTGGCCGACCACCCGGACCCTGAAGGCGACGAGGGACTGACCAGGGCCTACATGGCCCTGGCGCGGGGACAGATGCTGGCCGGCGAAGGCGACGCGGCGGCGACGGCTCTGGTGGCCATGCGGGCTGCCGACCTGCTCGATCTCGACGAGGTTGCCGCACAATCGATGATCACGAGGGGAACTGCCCTCTCGAACCAAGGGCGACCGCGCGAGTCCATGGCGCTGCTCCGCGAGGCACTCAAGATCGCCGAGGTAAACGGTCTCGTCGGCACGAAACTCCGCGCACTCGCCAACATCGGATATGGATCACCGGACCCGCAAGAGAGCATCGCAGCCACTGAGGCCGGCTACCAGGAAGCGCGGCGTCTCGGAGACAAGTCCCACCTCCAATTCTTCGCGGGAAACTGGGCGTCCTACCGGATCTACATGGGCGACTTCAACGCACCGGCGACCATCACCGAAGACCCCGTCTTCGCGGATGCCCCCGCCGACTGGTGGTCACACCACTACGTGTATCGGTCATCGGCCTCGGCCAACCAAGGCGACGTTGCTCTCGCGAAAGAAGAGTTGGCCAAGGCGAGGGAACTGATCGGCGACCTGGACGATCCGCAGCTTCTCCAGGCCATCCAGAGGGCATCGATGACAATCGCCTGGGCAGAAGGCCGGTTCCGCGACGGTCTCGACGAGGCACTCGAGTTGTCGCGTGGGTTCCCCTACGCGCACGGCATCATCATCTACTACGCCCGCAACTGCGCGCTGACTTCCGGTGACCCGGAGCTGATCGCCGAGTATCGGGATAGGTTGTCTGAACTGCCTGCCGACACCTGGGTGCGAGCATTCCGAGAGGAGTTCGACGCTCTCGATCGCCTGGAAGCGGGTGAACTAGAGCCTTTGCGAGAACAAGGGCGCCGTTGGTCCGAACACTGGAGCTCGCCGCCGAACGCAGTTGTCCTGCTCGTTGCAGGTGCCCTGCTCCTACCCGCAGATCATCCTGAGCGTCGGGCACTCATCGAAGAGGCACGCCGCATGAGCGACGAGATCGGCATGACGACCGTGCCGATCGACGTAGCGCTCGAACGGCTCGCTCATGCCTGACCAGGATGGGAATCCCGACATCGCACCGAACCGTTGGTACGCTGCGGTCAGGAGGGACTACTAGTGGAATTTCGCCGCATACACAGCCTGCCGCCGTACGTCTTCGCCAAGGTTGACGGCCTCAAACGTGAGGCACGACGGGCGGGTGAGGACATCATTGACCTCGGATTCGGCAATCCCGATATTCCGACGAACCCGGTGGTGGTCCAGAAACTGATCGAAGCCGCCCAGAATCCTCGCAACCACCGCTATTCGCAGTCGAGGGGCATACCGAATCTCCGCAAAGCCGTTGCAGACCGCTACCAGCGACGGTTCGGCATCGAACTCGATCCCGAGACGGAAGTCATCAACACGATCGGCGCCAAAGAGGGCCTATCGCACCTCATGTGGGCGCTCGTGCAGCCGGGTGATGTTGCACTCGTACCGGAGCCGAGCTACCCGATCCACATCTACGCCCCGCTTCTGGCCGGGGCCGAGGTCCGTAAAGTGCCGGTCTCCGCCGATGAGGATTTCTTCGATCGGATGGAGGCGACCTTTCACGACTCCTGGCCGCGGCCGCGGGTGATCCTCGTCTCGTTCCCTCATAACCCCACCACCATGTGCGTCGACGAGGACTTTTTCGTCAGACTCGTCGCCTTTGCCAAGGAATACGGCGTATTCGTCGTCAACGATTTCGCATACGCCGATGTGGCTTTCGACGGCTATTCGCCACCGAGTCTGCTTCAGGTCCCGGGCGGCAAGGACGTCGGCGTCGAACTCTACACAATGACCAAAGGTCATTCGATGGCAGGGTGGCGGGTCGGTTTCGTCGTTGGGAACGCCGAGATGGTGGCGGCTCTGGCGAAGCTCAAGTCCTACCTCGACTACGGCACGTTCCAGCCCATCCAGATCGCCTCGATCATTGCCCTCAATGAAGGTGACGGTTTTGTCTCCGAGGTGAACGCGATCTACAAGCGCAGGCGCGACGTCCTCATCGATGGACTCAATCGCGCCGGATGGAAAGCCGAAGCACCGAAGGGAACCATGTTCGTTTGGGCCCCGATTCCCGACCCCTACCGTGAGCTGGGCTCGGTCGACTTTGCAATCGACCTTCTGCAACGTGCCAAGGTGGCGGTCAGCCCCGGCGTTGGGTTCGGAGCATCGGGGGAGGGGTACGTCCGGTTCGCCCTCGTCGAAAACGAACACCGGATCGCTCAGGCAGTTCGCGGGCTCCGGAAAGCGCTCGACCGTCTCTGAGCAGGTGGATCTACCGGGGGCCGTCTTTCGCTGGATCAGCGATCAGGCGGGCGATTTGACCGGCCCCGTATTCGCCCTCCCGGGTGCCACCACTGCCGACGTGCTGGCGCAGGAAACAAGCGACTCGCAACTAGTGGTCTGTCTGCTATTTGATGACCGGGGTAGGCAGTGCCACGAACCCTGCCACAGCGGGGATCGTCCGGCAGGAGACCAAGTCACCAAATCCGCGACGGACCACTAGCAACCCGCGACTATTGACCTGCGACTAGTGACCCACCAGCGGCAAATACACCCTTTCTGCATACTCGGACACCATTCGCGCAGTGGAGAAGTCGTTGATCACGGAGATGATCGATTCCTTCATCATCGCCACCCAGGCGTGGGGGACGCCCTTGTCGTCACGGTCGAAGAACGTGGGTATCACCTGATCCTGGAGGGTGTGATAGAGCGCCACGGCGTCTTCGCCGTCCTGGGCGGCGTGGTCGCCGTTTCCGTGCTCGCTTCCGAAGACCCAGCCGTTCGAGCCGTTGTGGCCTTCGATCCACCAGCCGTCCGGCGTTGACACGTTGATGGCACCGTTGAGGGCGGCCTTCATGCCGGACGTGCCGCTCGCCTCCTCCGGCGGGCGCGGGTTGTTCAACCACACGTCGACACCCTGAACGAGGAACTGGGCCATCCGGAGGCTGTAGTCCTCGAGGACATAGAGGTGGCCTTTGAACTCGGGAGTGTTGGCCAGCTCGTGAACTTCCTGTAGAAGTCCGCTTCCCCATTGGTCCGCAGGATGTGCCTTGCCGGCAAACACGATCTGCACCGGGCGGTCCGGATTGGTCAGGATGGCCTGGAGCCACGGCTTGTTGTGGAACATGAGGGTGGACCGTTTGTAACCGGCGAAGCGGCGGGCAAAGCCGATCGTGAGTCGATCGCTGGGAAACATGGTCTCGATCGAGCGCAGTTCGTTCGGTGACGCTCCATGCCGGGCGAACTGCCCGCGAATCCGACCGCGGGCAAAACGGGTCAACAGCCGCTTCTGGCTGAGGTGGGCTGCCCAGAGTTCTGCGTCGTCGATCTTGCGAATAGCGTCGAACGCCCCCGGGTCGTCGACCAGCTTGTGCCGCCAGTTGACGCTGATATGGCGAGTGAGGAGCCGGTCGAGGTCCCGGCTGATCCAGCCCGGGGTATGCACGCCGTTGGTAACGCCGATGGCAGGGGTACGCAACAGGTGGCCCCAGCCGTCGTTGACGATGCCCGCGTGGCGCTGGCTGACGCCGTTCACCGTCGAGGCCATCTTGATGGCCATGGCACCGAGGTCGAAACGTCCATCCTCTCCTTCCTGAGAGGCACCGAGCCTGGCCAGATAGCCGAGGTCGCAACCGACCAGGCCCGGCCAGTAGCCGAAATACCGCTCGACGAGCGAGAAATCGAAGACTTCGTTCCCGGCCGGCACCGGAGTGTGCAGCGTGAAAGCCGTGTTCGAGCGCACGAGTTCCTCGGCTTCCGCGAGGCTGTGACCTTCCGCAACCGTGTCCTTTAGCCGCTCGAGAATCGACATGGCCGCATGGCCCTCATTGACGTGCCAGGCCGACGGTTCGATCCCGAGCGAGGCCAGCGCCTTGACCGACCCGATGCCGAGGACCATCTCCTGGCAGAAGCGCATCTCCCGACCACGCACGTAGAGGGTGTGGGTGATCGGCCGGTCCGCCGGGTCGTTCTCGGGGATGTCGGTATCGAGCAGCAGGATCGGTACCACCCCGACCTGGAGCAGCCAGACGACCGCCTGGACTTGGCGGCCGGGGAAATCGACTGCGACCTTGAGCTGGCCGCCGGTCGGCCCTGCGACCTGGCGAACCGGCAGCTGGCGGACGTCGAGGTGAGGATGCATGTGCTGCTGATCTCCGGTGGCATCGATTTCCTGACGGAAGTACCCGCGGCGATAGAGCAAACCCGTGCCGACGAACGGAAGACCCAGATCTGATGCCGCCTTCGTGTGATCGCCGGCCAGGACGCCGAGCCCGCCGGAATAGATCGGAAGCGATTGGTGGATACCGTATTCGGCGCACAGATAGGCGATCGGCCCCGACGGCAGCGCCTTCTCATGCTCCCTGGTCCACCAGGTGTCCTGGTCGTTCATGTACTCCTCGAAGCGGCGCGTTGCCTCGGTGTACAGGTCGTGGAAGGTCTCAGATTCGTCGAGCGCCGCCCAGATATCGGGGTCCAGGGCACGCAGCAAATCGATCGGATTGTGGTATTCCGTCCACAAACCCGGATGGACGGTTCGCCAGAGATCCTGACCAACCGGATCCCATGTCCACCAGAGGTTGAAGGCGAGCTCGTAGAGCAGTGAATAGCGCTCGGGGATGCGTAGTTCGTCGGACGTCAGAATAGGGATTTTGATCATGAAAAACTCACGGGTAGGGAAAAGGAAGTGTGCGCAGGTTAGCGTCGCCCCGCTGCTGCCGGGATTAGGGAGCAGCTACGAGGACCTCCGCCTTGATCCGGTTGAGGCCGACACCCAGGTACTGGGCGGCGGCCTTCGACAGGTCGAACGAGCGGCCCTCGATGAACGGCCCCCGATCGTTGACCATGACGACGGCCTGCTTGTCGCCGAAGGTGACCAGGAGCAACGTCCCGTGTGCGAGCGTCTTGTGGGCGACGGTGAAGTCGCGTTCATCGAAGATGGCTCCGCTCGAGGCCCGCCGTCCGTGGAAACCCGGCCCGTACCACGAGGCAACTCCGGAGAGGACTCGGCCGGTGGATTCGAGGCCCGGCGGGATGCCGACTGTCGGTCCGAGTGGCAACGACGCGCGTAGCGCTCCCTGCTCGGCCGTGACCTCGGCCAGAACGCCGGTGGCGCCGGTGGCCTGGAGGACGTCCTCAACTAGTCCCAAGCGATATTCGCGCCACTCCGTCGTAAGACGATCAACACGCACGTCGAGCCGTGCCAGCTCCGATTCGAGCTCAGCGAGGTGTCCGGCCGCCAGAAGAAACGCTCTCTCCCGCTCGGCATAATCGGCTTCGGCCAGCTCGACCGCGTCGAAGGCGGTGTACTTGAGCTCATCCATGACGGGGAGCAGTTCCTCGATGTCGCCCAATGAATCGGTTTCGGAGTCATTGAGAGCTTCGAGGTAGTGGGTGGCGATGCCGGCCTCAGTCGGATCGTCGAAGAACATCACGACGGTCAATGCCGCCGTCCCGCCGCGAATGTACAACTGCTCGATGCCATCATCGAACCTGGAGCGAGCGGCGCGCAGATCGCCTTCCACCTCCTCGAGCTGGTCGAGTGCAACGATCTGTTCGGCGAGCACGGCGTCGAGCTCCTCGCGACTCAACTCGAAGCCAGCGCTGTGTACCTCGAAATCGGCGCGGGCGCTCTCTACCAAAGCTTCGAGCGCCGGGCGCTCGAGACGCAGTTCGGCTAGGTCAAGCGCTCGATCGACCGCGGTCGATCCGAGGGCGGCCGGGCCGAGGGCAGCAATGAGAAGGCTGAAAGCAATGAGGAGATGACGCCGCACGCCGCCATTGTGGACCGTTCGCGGCCCGACCCCAAGGATCTACGCTGTGAGGGAACCAGATGAAGGAGCGTTCACGTGGCATTTCCCGATGGCATTGCCGACTTCCGTTCGGACACCGTGACACGTCCGACCGCCGCGATGCGGCAAGCGATGGCGGCGGCCGACGTCGGTGATGATGTGTACGGCGAGGATCCAACCGGCAACGCGTTGGAGGAGGAGGCTGCCGCACTCGTCGGCAAGGACGCCGCCGTATTCGTGCCTTCCGGGTCGATGGGGAACCTGCTCGGCCTGGTGACCCAGGCCCGTCCCGGCGATGAGGTGCTCTGCGTCGAGACCGCCCACGTACGCAACTACGAAATGGGGGCGGCGGCCGCCATCGGCGGCCTTCAATTCCGAACGGTGGCAAACGGCTCGGGAGAAATCAAGCCCTCTGATGTCGCGGCCGCCATCGAACAGAGCGGCTACCACTTTCCCCGGATCGCGATGCTGGCCTGGGAGAACACCCACAACTGGTCGGGCGGAACGGTGGTTCCGTTCGACCTGATGAGAGAAACCTCTGCCGTGGCACGGGCTGCCGGGTTGCGGATACATCTCGATGGGGCGCGTCTCTGGAATGCG
Source organism: Acidimicrobiia bacterium (assembly GCA_029210695.1). Taxonomy (NCBI): domain Bacteria; kingdom Bacillati; phylum Actinomycetota; class Acidimicrobiia; species Acidimicrobiia bacterium. Next base: position 78,917 of record JARGFH010000001.1, on the reverse strand, counting down.
GTGGCGGCGACCGGGATCGGTGCTCATGAGTATGCGGCCCAGGCCGACACCGTTCAGTTCTGTTTCAGCAAGGGGCTTGGGGCGCCGATCGGCTCCATCCTGTGCGGTCCAGCCGATGTGATCCTCGAAGCCCGCTTCCTCCGGAAGCGCCTGGGTGGAGGGATGAGACAGGTGGGCGTGATCGCGGCCGCGGCAGCCCTGGCTCTCGAATCGCGCGGCCGGCTTGGTGATGATCATCTCCTGGCGCAGCAGCTGGGGGAGGGGGTCGGCGCCCGTTTCCCGGAAGCGGTTTCGCCGGAGCAGGTTCAAACCAACATGGTGGTGGTCCACGGCGAGGGCCTGCCGGTCGGGGCCGGAGAGCTCCAGACGCGCCTGGCAGAGGCCGGGGTGTTGGTCGGTTCGATCTCAAAGAACTCGCTCCGCTTCGTGACGCACCGGGACGTGGATTCGCGAGACGTAGGGCGGGTGCTGGACGTGTTGGGGAGCCTCTAGGGCTGAAGAAACTACCCATCGGCGCCGTCCGTAACGTTCCCGGCACGCCTACAGTCGAAAACCGCAATGTCGTACGCGGTTCTTTTCCCCGGGCAGGGCAGTCAGTTCGTCGGCATGGGTGCCGATCTGTTCGATGCTCGACCCGATCTCCTTATCGACCAGGCCGATGAAACTCTCGGCTGGAGTCTCCGCGACATGTGCCTCGACGGACCCGAGGAGGAACTGACCCGGACCGAGCGCGCCCAGCCTGCCCTTTTTGCGATTGCCTTCGCTCTGTGGGACGAGTTGGCCCGCCGGCTCAGAACCCGGCCCGCCGCCGCCGCCGGGCATTCACTGGGCGAATATACGGCCCTTGCTGCAGCCGGAGCCTTCGACTTCGCCACCGCCCTGCGGATCGTCGCCTTGCGCGGAACGGCGATGGCGTCGGCGGCCGATGCTGAACCTTCCTCCATGGCGGCCCTCATCGGGGCAACAGCCGAGCTGGCCGGGGAAGTGGCTTCCTCGAGGCGGCAAGCAGGGGGGCGGCTGTGGGTAGCCAATCTCAACGCACCGGGCCAGGTGGTGGTTGCCGGCGGCGCCGCCGATATCGAATGGCTTCAGAATGAAGGCCGGACACTCGGACTGCGTCGGGTGGTGCCCCTCAAGGTGGCCGGGGCGTTTCACTCGCCGTTCATGGCCTCAGCCCAGGCTGAACTTGCCGCCGGACTTGCGACCGTGGTGCCGGAACGGCCGGAGTTCCCCGTCTGGTCGAACGTCGATGCTGCTCCCGTGGCGGTCGCTGAAATTCCCGAGCTACTCGCCCGTCAAGTAGTTGCTCCTGTACGGTTCTCGGATACGCTCGACGGGATCGCCGAACAGGGGATCCGGACGTTCGTACACGTTGGACCCGGTGATGTGACCGCCGGCATGGCCCGGCGCACGGTTCCCGGCGCCGACGTCCTGGTTGTGAACGATCTGATCAGCATCGAAGAAGCGATCGGGAAACTCGAGGGGGACGAGGAGGAAGGCCCATGACAAACGCCACAATTACCGGATGGGGCAAGGCGCTACCCCCATCAGTGCTTTCCAATGAAGACCTCGAATCCTTCATGGATACTTCCGATGAGTGGATCACTTCACGCACCGGGATCAAGGAACGTCGAATCAGCCACGTGGAGACCTCTGACATGGCGACCATCGCCGCTCACCGTGCGCTGGCGGCGGCAGGACTCGAGCCGGACGATGTCGACCTCATCATCGTGGCGACCTGCAGCCCCGATACGCTCATTCCCAGCGCGGCTGCGTACGTGCAGGCGAAGCTCGGCGCAAAGAACGCAGGAGCCGTCGATCTCAACGCCGCCTGCTCCGGCTTCATCTACTCGCTCGTCTTCGGAGCCAACATGATCCGCGGAGGAACACATAAGCGGGTTCTAGTGATTGGGGCCGAGAAGCTCCACTACTACATGGATTTCACAGACAGGACCACTTCGGTGCTCTTCGGTGATGGTGCCGGTGCGGTAGTGCTCGAGCCCACCGATGGTGACGAAGGGCTGCTGTCGAGTGAGCTCGGTATGGATGGAGAAGCCTCCGAGTCCCTCTGCATACCCGGCTACGGAACCAGAGGCGATCGGGTGGCCGACGTGCCTTCCGAGGTCGGCGTTCGCATGGATGGGCCGGAAGTCTTCAGGCGGGCAGTCACGATGATGGGAGGCGCCTCAGTTCGGGTTGTTGAGAAAGCGGGAATCGCCTTCGAAGCCGTCGACATTCTCATCCCGCATCAGGCAAACCAGCGGATCATCGATGCCACTGCTCGCAAACTCAAGCTCCCACCGGAGCGGGTTTTCATGAACATCGGCGACTACGGCAACACCTCGGCAGCGACGATTCCGATTGCGCTGACCGAAGCACTCGAGCAGGGCAGGATTCGTCCAGGAGCGAATATCGTCTTTGCCGCATTCGGGGGCGGCTTGAGCTGGGCGGCTGCTGTGCTGCGGTGGGGAGCGCGCACCGAACCTCTCGGCACCAGTGACGTTGACTTCCCGCCGGCCGATCGGACCACACTGGAGCTACTGCAGGCGAACTTCGATTTCTTCGGATTGGAGCCGAAGTGAACAGGGTCGCGCTCGTTACCGGAGGGTCGCGGGGTATCGGCCGGGCCATCGCGCTCGGACTGGCCGCCGACGGCTGCCGGGTGGTGGTCAATTACTCGACCAGCGGAGAATCGGCGGAGGCGGTGGCAGAGGAGATCCGATCCGGAGGGGGAGAGGCGATCGCGGTTCAGGCAGATGTCTCGAACACAGAAGCCGTTGCCGACCTCTTCGAGAAGATCGGTGCAGCGATGGGCCCCGTCGAGGTTCTCGTCAACAACGCCGGGGTCACCCGCGACGGTCTGCTGGCCAGGATGGGATCCGACGACTGGGATCGGGTCATGGAGGTCAACCTCCGGTCTGTGTTCCTGTGCACGAAGGCCGCGATGCGTGGGATGCTCAAGAATCGATGGGGCCGGATCATTTCCATCGGGTCGGTCTCCGGATTGGCGGGAAACCCAGGCCAGGCCAACTACGCAGCGAGCAAGGCTGCCATCATCGGTTTCACCAAATCCGTCGCCAAAGAGGTGGGCGGACGTGGCATTACCGCCAACGTTGTCGCTCCCGGGTTCATCGAGTCCGACATGACGGCGTCACTCGGAGAGGCCGCTCTTGAAGCCGCCGTATCGGCGACCTCAGTCGGTAGGCTCGGGCGACCCGAAGACGTGGCAGCCGCGGTCGGGTACCTGGCCGGAGAACAAGCGGGGTTCATAACAGGACAAGTCATCGTCGTCGACGGTGGCCTGACGATCTAGAGGAGGAACCATGGAGAGAGCAGAGATCGAGGCGAAGTTCACGCAACTACTCGTGAGCGAGCTGGGACTGGACGAGGCAAAAATCAACCCGGACGCCAGATTCGAAGAAGACCTCGAGGTCGATTCGCTAGGAGTCGTTGAGCTGCTCATGGCGCTGGAGGACGAGTTCGACGTCACGATTCCCGATGAAGAGGCAGAGAACCTCGCCACCGTGCGCCAGGCTGTTGAACTCGTGGTGGCCAAGCTGGCCGGCTGAGGGGGGATCGTGAAACGGCACGATCGCAGGGTCGTTGTGACGGGGCTGGGTACGGTCAATCCGCTCGGCCTCGATGTGGATTCGTCGTGGGCAGCCGCCCGCGCCGGAGTCTCGGGAGTGGATCGGATCACTGCCTTCGACGCCTCAGACACGGCCACCAAGATCGCGGCTGAGGTAGGAAACTTCGACCCGCTCGAGTACCTCGAGCACAAGGAAGCGCGTCGGCTCGATCGTTACACGCAATTCTTCGTGGCGGCGACGTCGCAGGCTCTCGACGACGCCGGCCTCGACTACCGGGGAGACGACCGGGCCGCCGCCGGGGTTGGGGCCATCGTGGGTGCCGGACTCGGAGGGATGCACTCGTTTATCGAGGGGCTCGATACGTTGCGTGAACGGGGAGCGGCGAGGGTCAATCCGCTCACGATCACGAAGCTGATCCCCAACATGGCGGCGGGGTACGCCTCGATCGCCTTCAACCTCCAGGGGCCGACGAACTGCACCGTCACCGCCTGTGCGGCCTCGGCCAATGCGATCGGAGATGCAGCCGAGATGATCCGCAGGGGCATCGTCGATGTGATGGTGGCCGGCGGTTCTGAGGCTGTGATTGTCGAGTTTGCAGTGGCCGCCTTCAACTCCTCTAAGGCTCTGTCGACTCGAAACGACGAACCGGCCCGGGCCAGCCGACCATTCGACGCAGGACGGGATGGTTTCGTGATGGGAGAGGGAGCGGCAACCCTCATCCTCGAGGAACGTGAGCATGCCATCGCCCGCCGAGCCACGATCTACGCCGAGGTGACCGGTTACGGGATGTCGTCGGATGCCTACCACGTGACGCTGCCTCGACCCGGCGGCGCCGGACAAGCCAGGGCCATGGAGATGGCGCTCAAAGATGCCGGACTGCAGGGATCGGATATCGACTACATCAACGCGCACGGCACGTCGACGGCCGCCAACGATCGCACCGAAACGAGCGCCATCAAGATCGCCCTCGGCGAGGAGGCGGCCGCCGGCGTCGCCGTCTCATCGACCAAATCCATGACCGGCCACCTGTTGGGAGGCGCCGGCGCCCTCGAAGCAATGGTGAGCGTCCTGGCGATCCGCGACGGTATCGCCCCGCCAACGATCAACCAGGATGACCCGGACCCCGAATGCGATCTGGACTATGTGCCGAACGTTGAACGACCAATGACGATTCGCCACGCGATGAGCAACTCATTCGGCTTCGGAGGTCACAACGTGGCGCTCATCTTCTCGGCTCCCGGAGACTGACCCCACAAACGGACTTTCTCCGCAATGCAATGGTGCGTGGTGGTCCACAGTATTGCGCAGAACATCTGAACGATTTTCTCCGCAATGCAATGGTGCGTGGTGGTCCACAGTATTGCGGAGAAAACTCACTCGGTGGGCGGGACCTCGCAACCGACTTCGGGTGCCGGCAGTCCTTGTTCTTGGGCGGTCTTCCACTCGTCGAACGATCGGATGGCCAGTACCGCAACAACGGCCACACCGACGGCTGCGACCAGTCCGGCCACGGCTGCGAAGGCGACGGCGGCGCTGGGGCCGCTGCCGCTCAACTTGGCGATGAAGTAGCCGAGCCAGGCGGCAATGATCAATCCGACCGTTGCGGGTCCAAACACCCATGGATTGGGATACCGACGCATCTACTCGCCACCCTCTTCTTCGCTTGATTCCGATGCCGGATCCGGCAGCCGCATCCCATGTTCGTCTACTCCGGCTGCGGCCAGGACCTCCGGCGGCGTCAGTTCTGGTGGAATCGGGATCGAGCGCGCCAGACGGATCTGGTCGGAAACATCGATCGCCAGAGCCGCCTCGCCACTCCAGGCCAGCCAGAACTCGCCTGCTACGGCGGCGCTCAGAAGCACCATCGACCAGGGGTCGAGCGACCACATCATCGCCATCGCCGCGATGGGAACTGCGACTCGCGCCGCCCAGAGTCCGGCAACATACGCCTTTCCGTACGCCCAGGCGACTACGGGGGTCCCGCCGATCACCAACCAGGCGGCGACCGACACAGGCGAGCCGGAGGCAAACGCAGCCACTCCGGGGAACAGAAGGAGCAGGAGGGGGAGCGCAACGGCCTTGGGCGGCGGACCGGCGACGCTGCGCTCCGGTAGGTACCCGTCGAGTGAGGGGCCGGTAACGGCAACGACCGCCAGACCGGTCAGCGCCAGAGCAACGATCCAGTTGTTCGAGATCTGCATGGTCAATGCCATGGCTCCCATGAAACAGATGATGACCAGGGCATACCGGCGTGCCCACCTGGCCCTGGCTACGACGATGCCGACGATGGCCGTCACCGTCACCAACAACAGATCGATGGCTGCTACCGCCGCCGCGCTACTCCCGATCGTCGGCTCCCCGAAGGCGAGCGTCAATGTCCAGGCTGCTGCGGCGGCCAGCAATGCGACAGGTGCGAAGGTCGGGGGTCGATCCACCAGTCCATTATGACGCGTACTCGTTGATTGCCATGCCTACCATCGACGCCCATGGCGACCCACTGGCCCGGTGAGTTCACGTTCTGCCCGATGTGCGCCTCCCGGCTCACCGTTCGCAGCCTCGGGGGGCGCGACCGCCGCGTCTGTCCCGATTGCGGATTCGTCCACTGGCGCAACCCCGGCGTCGGCGCCGCGGTCCTGGTTCGAGACGGAGCGGGACGGGTACTCCTTATCCGGCGAGCACCCGGCTCAACGCGGTCCGGGTTCTGGGCGATCCCTGCGGGATATGTCGACTACGGCGAAGACGTCCGCCAGGCGGCGCGCCGCGAGATGGAGGAGGAAACCGGGCTCGTAGTCGACGTCGGTGAACCGGTCTTCGTGGCATCGAACTTCCACGATCCGGCCAAGCTGACCGTCGGCATTTGGTTTGCCGGAACGATCACCGGCGGTCGACTCCAGGCAGGCGATGATGCCGATGAGGTTGGCTACTTCGCCATGGACGATCTTCCGCCGCTGGCGTTCGAAACCGACCAGGCGCTTCTCTCCGCGCTCGGCGGCCGCACTTAGCGACCTACGCTCGATCAGGAGTCGGCGGCCAGGAGGAGGCTGCCTCGGGCTCCCATGCGCTGAGTTCGCTCCACGGAGTTCCCGGCCGGAGAGAAACGACCGATGCATGGCCGGGCTTGGCGTCTTGCTGCCTGCGAAGATCCGCCCCGGTTAGGCGAAGGCGGCCGGCCTGGATCGGGTCCTGATGGGCGACCACGACGACATCGCCCTCTCGGTGGCGTTCTGCGAGGCGACGAGCCGCCTCAGCCACTCGTTCGGCCAGGTCCGCCAGAGTCTCTGGTGTGAAGTCCAGATCCCAGGGATGATCGAGGTATGCCTCGAGTTCGCCCGGCAGCCTGGTCGGGAGGTCGTCCCATCGGATGCCGGACCACCGTGAGGACAGGTGCCACTCGGTCAACTGCTCGTCGACACGAACCGGGAGTTGGTGGCGGGCCGCGATGTACTGGGCAGTTTCGATCGCTCGCTCGAGCGGTGAGGACCATACGGCCACGATCGGGCGGGACGATAGGTAGCGGGCTGCCTGCTTTGCTTGCAGTCTGCCGAGGTCGCTCAGACCAAACCCCGGCAAATCCGCGTAGACCAGATGCTTCGGGTTGTCGACTTCGCCGTGGCGTGCCAGGTGGACCAATGATGCCATGGCGACGAGTGTAAATGCCCGAGGATTGGAGATGGCTCGTCATGGCGTACCGTCCTCTCTATCGTCACCGTGTGGCCTCCGACGACGGTTTCCAAGAGCCGATCATTCACCTCGACATAGACGCCTTTTTCGTCGAGGTGGAGCGCCTGCGTGATCCGTCTCTGCGGGGTGTGCCGGTCGTCGTGGGCGGAACCGGCCCGCGAGGCGTCGTTGCCTCAGCTTCATACGAGGCGCGCGCCTTCTCCGTGCGGTCGGCAATGCCCGTCGCCAGAGCCAAGCGAATCTGCCGGGGGCTCATCATCGTCCCTCCAGATCATGCCGAGTATCGAAAGCAGAGCGAACTCGTCTTCGAGATCATTCACCGCTTCACCCCGCAAGTCGAAGGTATCTCGATTGACGAAGCCTTTCTCGATGTTTCCGGACTGCGACGCCACTTCGACGACGCCGCGTCCGTCGCCGGGAAGATTCGCCGGGTTATCCGCAACGAGCTGGATCTTCCATCTTCGGCCGGTATCGCGGTGAACAAACTGCTCGCCAAGCTGGCGTCTCAGGACGCAAAGCCCGACGGCGTGCGGCTGGTGCCCGCCGATGCGATTGATGAGTTCCTTCACCCGCTGCCGGTGAGGCGCCTGTGGGGAGTTGGGGAAGCCACGTATGCCCAGCTCGAGCGTCTCGGTGTGAAGACGATCGGTGATCTGGCAGGAATCCCGGTCGGCACGCTCGAACGCAGAATCGGTGCAACCCTCGGCCGGCACCTTTACCAACTCGCCCGTGGAATCGATGATCGACCGGTTGCCGGCGGAGGCGAAGCGAAGTCGATTTCGGTGGAGGAGACTTACGACACGGACATCGAAGGTCTGGATTTGATCGGGGCCGAGTTACTGAGACAGGCTGAGCGGGTTGCAGAGCGGTTGCGGCGTGCCGGACTTGCCGGGCGAACCGTGACCTTGAAGGTTCGCTTCTCGGATTTCTCGACGATCACCCGCAGCCGCACGCTCCCGTGGCCGACGAATGTCGGGCGGGACATCTACCGGATGGCGGGCCAACTCCTGGAACGATCGGAAATTGGAGAGCGTCCCGTCCGGCTGATCGGCATCGGCCTTTCCATGCTCGAGGAGGGTGGTGCGCCGCATCAGCTCGCCACAGACCGGCCGGGGGAATGGGACGACCTGGCCGGGGCCGTCTCCGAGGTTCGCGATCGATTCGGGGCGGAGGCGCTGAAGCCCGCCAGATTGACCCGCCCGGATCACGACGAAGGGTGAGACTCTTAGGTACGCTCCAACGTATAATGATCACACGACGGGTGTGAACCCAACGGAAGCCATATGCCATTAGACGATCGAGAGCAGCAGATACTGGCGGAGATAGAACGCCAGTTTTACGAGGAAGATCCGGACCTCGCCCACGCGGTCCGGAACATCTCGGGTCGCGGCTTGAACCGCTGGTCGTCCCGACTGGCCATTGCCGGAGTTGTTCTGGGTGTTGTCGTCTTGCTGGCCACCTTTCGTTACAACACGTTCATTGCTCTGTTCGGATTCCTGCTGATCGTGATTTCGACTACAGCCGTGCTGCGTGGTTATCGGCGCCGTGACCTCGATCCCGGCGGCGTGGAGGACGGGCCCGGGCGATGGAACTCATGGACTGCGAAATTCCGGAACAACGGACGGTTCCGACCTCGGTCCTGAGTCGCTAGAGTGACGCCCCCGGCGCACCGGGAGCGTGGGCCGTCGAGGAAGCGCATCTGCGTCGGTTTGAGGATTGAATCGCGGCGGCATCGTCCGCCAACGGGCTTTCGGGGAGTGAGGATTGAACGAGGGATATACGGCGCAGCAGGCCTCGAAACTGACAGGCTGCACGCCCCATCAACTGCGCTACTGGGACCGCGTCAATCTGGTGCGGCCCTCAATCCAGGCGACCGGCGGCCGGCCGGGTGTGCGACGGCTCTACTCGTTCCGCGACCTGGTCGCGTTGCGCGTCGTGCGGAGTCTGCTCGACAACGGGATGTCGGTGCAACGGGTCCGGCGTGCGTGGGACTACCTGCGGCGCAATGCGGATATGGAAACCCATCTGGCCGAGGTCAAGCTCGTCACGGACGGCACGTCGATCTTCAAGATCACCTCGGATGACGGTGAACTGCTCGACGCGTTGCGCGATGGACAGATGGCCTTCTTCGTGGCAATCGACCTGATCACGCGGGAGGTCGAAGAGGATGTCAGCCGTTTCGAACTCGACCGGGACCACTTCCTCGAGATCCTTCGCCTGGTCGAAGAGGACGTAGCCTCAGAGGCGTCCGGGCAATAGCCGGACCAATCGAAGACACCAGGATGTCCTGAAAGCTCCGACCCTGGATGCTCAGCGTTTGTTGCGCAGCGATTGCAGCGTGAACCACGACCGGGTCAACTGCCATCGCGAATGCCGGTGGCGCAGCACCGACTCAGTCGACTCGAATGACGCCGTGCCAATTTCGATCTGCCGTCTCCGCAGCTTGCGCGGGGGTCCGTACACCGTCTCGCCGTAGACCGCCGCCAGAGCTGTGAGTGATGGCTCCGTAGTGGCGGCGATCTCGGCGGGGGTCTTCCACTCGGATACGTCGTACCGGAGATCGGTCAACCGGTCGACGATCTCATCCCAGGCCGCCGAGATGTCGCCGGTGCGAAGTCTGCGAAGCCGCAGCTTCCTCCTGATCCATTTGGCAGCGGGAATCAGGCTGAGCACGAATGCGGCGACGGCCAGGATGACCTGCGGCCAGGGGACACCTGCCGCAAGGGCAGCGTCGCCCGAGCCGACGAACGGAGCGTTCTGCGAGAGGATGTCATCAGGGTTCTCGAGGAGTTCATCACGGCCGGGCCCGAACGGGATTGGATTGCCGAACTCATCGAGGACGACGTCCTCCGTGAATGCCTCGGGCTCAGGTACGTAGAGAGCCGGGTCGAACTGGACCAGGCTCTCTACCGTCGACGGATTGTCTCCTGCCCCGCGCGGCGTTGGATCGAACCGAACCCAACCCTGCCCTTCCATCCACAACTCAACCCACGAGTGCGCATTGCGCTGGCGGACCACGATCAGGCCGTCCTCCTGCACATCGCCCGGTGTGAAACCAATAACGACCCGGCTGGGAATATCGAGGACGCGGGCCAGCACTCCCATCGACGTTGCGAACTGCTCGCAGTATCCCGTGCGGTAGCTGGGACTCTCTGGATCGGTCAACCAGTCGGCGAGATTCTCAGCAGAATGACCCGGTTCGATGTCGACGGAGTAGGTGAAGCCACCCGGACCGGTGTTGCGGAGGAACTGCTCTAGGAATAGGGCCTTCTCGAAGTCCCCCGTTGCGTCGAGAGTCTCGTCGCGGGCCAGTGCCAGCAACCGGACGTCGAGGTCGGTCGGGAGTTCCAGGAAGTCTTCGAGGTCTTCGGGTTCAGGTTGGACCGACAGCGTCGAAGCTTGTCCGGAGAAAGCCCCCGCATAGCGTGCCGTGTCGAAGATGGGGGAGAGCCGTCCGTCCGTGGTCGCCAGCACGTCGAGGTCGGGTTGCGGTACTTCTGAGCGGACGCGATAGGTGAGTCCCTCGAAGGTCAACGCGTCGAAGCGAATCGAGGCGTCGTTGCGAACACGGAGGCTTTGTGTGACGATCGCAGTTTCGGACGTGAGCCCACTCGGGGCGTACATGGCGGGCAGGTAGTTCATCTTCAGCGAGCGAATCTGGATCACCTGGTCGACGGTGACGGTCGGTCCGCGGAACGCATAGCCATCGCCCTCCCATGTTTCGCCGCTATCGGGTGACCGGCTTCCACGATTGGTCAGATACCAGTTCTCACCGTCGAAGGCGTCGAGGGTCACGAGCCGCCAGTACCGATCGCGCCGGTCCACACCTGAATCGGAGACCCGGGCGACGAAGACCGGCTCGTCCGAAAGGGAGAGCAATGAGTCCTGGACGATTCCCGTGTAGAGGTTGTAAGAAACCCCTCCGTAGATGCCATCGCCCAGGCCCGATCGACTCCGCCACTCCAGTACCCCACTCTCGGGCACCCGATCGGCCGCGGCGCCGGTCCCGAAGAGCGTGACGGCTCCGAGCGCCACGAGCAACCCGACGGGAACGGCCCAGGCGCTCTGTGGAACGGTCAGGCCGTCTGCGCCCCGCAACCGGCCTGCTCCCTTCAACCGATCCTCGCCCGCCACACCGGCGATCGTGAGGGCGATGAGCACCAGGAAGGCGAGTGTCCAGGGGAGGCTCGAAGGAGCCCGGTCGATCGTGGAGAGCTGCAGGTAGAACATGAGCGGCGGAATCGCCCCGATCCAGGGGTGCCCGGACGTGAGCCCCCACACGGCCAGCATGCCGAATGCCCAGAACACGAGTGCCAGGATCACGATCAAGCCCACAACGGGGACCACGGGAGCGTTGCCGAAGCGCAGGAGCTGGAGCGCGAACGAGAACTCCTCAGTCAGCTCGCTGATCGTTGCGCTCGTCGGGATGATGCCGAAGGTGAGGGTGTCGGGGGCTCCGATGCGGAGGACCGAGAGCAGCATGCCGCCTGCGTTCAGGCCGATCGTTCCGAGCCGTCCAATCCGGTATGAACGGGCCACCCAGGTGATCACGGCACCGAGGATCACTGCTGCGATCAGGATGATCTGCCATGAAGCTGCTGATTCGGTCGGCCGGAGGAGGCGTTGCAGCCTCAGCAAGCAGAGGACTACGGCGCCTGCGATCCCTAGCGCGCTGAGACGGTAGACCATGTATTCCTCGTAGCCTCGAGCCAGGCAGTCGACCATGATCCGTCGGCCGGAACGGAGATGGTGACTACACCAGCGCGCTGGAAATCGATCAGGCTGGCGGATGGTTCAGAACTGACGGATAGCAGAATCGTGGCCGGGTAATCTCTGGCCAGCATCTGTTGTGCCGTGTAGAAGTCGGCGTCCGGCCGTCCTCCCACAAAGATCAAGACCCCACCATCACCTGTCTGCCGGAGGGCGCCGAGCACCGTGCGGATATCAAGACCGCGCTGAAGCTTGACGGCGGCCAGCGCTTCCATCGCCCTGGGGAACGGATCCGGGTCCCGGCTCGAGGCCTGGGTTGTCCCCGTCCACAGATCGGTGTCGAACCCGGAAGCGAAAAGATGTCGAACCACCGATGCCGCGCCGCGAACCGCCTTTTCGAAGTCTGCAGGACTCTCGTAGCACTCCTCTCGTGCGTCGAGCACAACCAGCGCCCGCGACTGCCATGGTGTCTCGAGTTGGCGAATCATGAGCTCGTCGCGCTTGGCGGAACTCGGCCAGTGAACCCGCCGGAGGTCGTCGCCGGTGCGGTATTCCCGCAGGGTGAAGAAATCCTCGCCACCGCGATGGGAGAACTCGGGTCGGACCGCGTGCATGGATGGGTCGCGGCCCCGTACGACTGGGAAATCATCGAGCGGCTCTATGGTCGGGTAGACGACGAGCCGGTCGGCCTCGCCGGTCTCAATCGTCCGCTGTGCGAATCGGAGGGGATCGCTGAGGGTGATCCGGGTAGGCCCGACCTGATAGATCCCTCTGGGCCGGCAGAGGATCTGGTACGTGCCGGTGGCGGTCGATCCGGGTTTGATGCGGGCCGCCGCAAAGCGGGCAGATCCGAGTTCCAGAACCTCATCTTCGATGGTCGGGTTGAAGATCGACCAGCGTCCGGTATTCGTCACTGCTGTGCGCACGAGTGCCTGATCACCCTCACGGACCAGCGTCGGGCGCAGGTGCCGGATGACCCGTACCGATGGTTCACTCATCCGCGTGAACAGCCAGGCGGCCACCGCTGCGCTGGTCAGGAACAGGCCGGTGGCGAGGAGTTCGATCTCACCGAGCGCGATCCACAAGACGACGAGTGCCAGGCTCGCTCCAAGCGCGGCCCAGCCTCGATCCGTCAACATCAGCTGCTGGTCCGGGTTCCCGGGACCGGGAGCTTTTGGAGAACCGTCGTCAGCACTTCTCGGATCGACGTCCCGCGCATTTGGGCCTCCGGCCGCAGAGCCATCCGGTGGGCGAGGACGGGTTCGACCACGGCCTTGACATCGTCTGGACTGACGAAGTCCCGCCCCTCACTGGCCGCTTTGGCTCGAGTGACGCGTTGAAGGAATAACGCGGAGCGGGGGGAGGCTCCGAGGAGCACTTCGTCGTGGTGTCTCGTCGCCTCGACCACATCGATGATGTACCCCTTGACGGCGGGCGCCACGTGTACCTGCCGCGCCACGCCGATCATCTTGGTGATGTCGGCGGCGCTGAGCACCGGTGTGATGGACTCGAACATCGAGATTATGCCGTGGGCATCGAGCATTTCCAGGCCCTTTTCCCGGCTCGGATACCCGATCGTGAGGCGCATCATGAATCGATCGAGTTGAGCTTCAGGAAGCGGGTAGGTCCCCTCGTGCTCGAGCGGATTCTGTGTTGCGACCACCATGAATGGTGGGGGGAGGTGCCGGGTGGTGCCGTCGACCGTCACCTGTCGCTCCTCCATCGCCTCGAGGAGTGCAGCCTGGGTCTTCGGGCTGGCCCGGTTGATTTCGTCACCGACGACGATGTTGGCGAAGATTGCGCCGGGCTTGAACTCGAACTCGCTCGAGCCGCGGTTCCACACCGATACCCCGGTGATGTCGGAGGGGAGGAGATCGGGCGTGAATTGAATCCGCTGGAACTCGCTCTCAATCGATCGGGCTAGGGATTTGGCCAGCAGGGTCTTGCCGACTCCCGGCACATCCTCGATCAGGGTGTGCCCCTCGGCGATCAGACAGGTGACCACCAGGTCGATCACCGGTCGTTTGCCCTGGATGACCCGCTCGATGTTGCTACCGATCTCGGCGAACTGATGCGCGAACCAGGCGACCTGCTCCCGTTCCACTGTCTCAATCGTCGTCACGGGTTGACCTCTCCTCCAGCTTGTGGCAACACAGGTTATCAAAGCCTGGAAAACAGGGGAGATGCGCCGGGTGATATGCCATATACTGTCGGCGGGATGGGGCGACTGTTTTCCTCAATACGTGCGCTGATGCGCCACCCCGGTCTGTGGCCGGAAGCGGCGCGTTCCGTGTTCGCGCTCGCTCCGAGACGCTGGTGGGCGCAATTCCCATTTCTACCGATTCCAGATCGGCAGTACCTGTCATGGAGAATGGGAACTGCCTACGGCGACACCGATGCTCATCTGAAAGGCGAAGACCTCCTTGCATACCTACGATGGCGTCGATGGCGGCGGGTGATGATGTGACAATCCTTCACGACGAACTGGTGGCGATAGAAGGCATCGCCGATGCACATGTGGAAATCGTGGAGGACGGCCCACCATCGGTTCGATTGCAGGTCGAACCGGGAGCAGATCGCCGCAGGGTGGGGGAATCGGTTCAACAAATCCTGGCGAATCACGGGCTCAAGTCGCGACTGGCGCCTGAGCGAACAGAGTCAGAACCAGTCGTCGCCCCGGCACCTCCGTCGGATGGGCTCAGCGCCGCACCGGCCGATCCTGACGCCGGGCAGGAGTACCGGCCCAATCAGGTTCGCCACCTGGTCGCGCTCGCCGTTGAGGAGGACCGTCGGAGTGTCAAGGTAACTGCTCGCGACGATCGTGATCGCACCGTTTCGACGGTGGGGCAAACTTCGAGGCGTTCGTTGCGCGATGCCATCGTCGGGGCCGTTTCCGAACTCATTGACGATGAGGGAGTAGCGCCATCAGTCGTGGCAATCCATCGAGCCTCCGAGGGGAGTCGGGAAATCATCACCGTCGTGCTCGATAGGGGAGCCGGAGACCTGGCAGTCGGCGCAGCCTTTGTGACGGTCGGCTGGGAGTTCGCATTTGGCCGGGCAGTCTGGGCTGCGCTCACCGATTAGACAACGGGCACGTGGCAGCTTGCCGATTGCGATCTATGAGGCGTTGGCCGCGTTGATGATCTCTACGAATTCGATGAGCACGTCGGCGTCCGCCTCTGAACGATCCGGTCGGGGGACGGGCACGGGCCGGGCCACCTTCAGGGTCGGCGCAGCTTCGGTCGAGGTCAGGAGATCGTTGAACTCGTCGGCGCGCTGCAATACATCGCGGATCAGCATTCGGGCGGGATCGACCGCCGGTTCGGAGAGATCGGCGTGATCCGGTTCTTCCGTTGAGGCCACCGCCAGCCCGTGGGAGCGAAGCTTCCGGAGCATCAGTTCTTGGATGACCTTGTCCGGGGACAGCGCGGCCAGGCCGGGAAGAACCACGAGATCAGCTTGCCCGCGCGAGGCGATGCCGATCAACGCCCGTAGACCGTCGAGGTTCCTTCGGGTGCCGGCGGTGTCCTGAAAGAGCGCCACCAGGTGGTACCCGTTGCGCGCCACCCATCGCCGAACGCGCTCAGACTGGGCAAACATCGTGTCTCCCGATTCAGCGTTCGAAGGCTCGCGTATGTATCCGACAACGTTCAAGCGGTCTCCGGTCTGGGTTTCACCGGTAGTCAAGCTCTCACAATCAGTGAGGTCAAGGACTCAAAGAAGAGGTTCCGGGTCAGCCTTCCCTCGCTGGTATTCTGATGCATCTTTTGCAGGAGGTCCGGGTGCCCAGTGCACTCGTGTTGAACAGTACCTATGAACCCGTCTCTGTTGTCAGTGCACGGCGGGCCGTTGTGCTCGTCTTGAACAACAAGGCCTCCGTCGTAGCGTCCGGCGAGAATTGCCTGCGCTCGGAGCGGAGGTCGATAGAGGTCCCATCCGTGGTGCGGCTCATCCGGTACGTGAAGGTTCCGCATCACCGGCGAGTTCCACCGACCAGGCGAGCGATACTCGCTCGCGACGGGCACCTGTGTCAGTACTGCGACGCCCCTGCTGAGAGCATCGACCATGTGTTGCCTCGCTCGCGGGGAGGTGCGCATGAATGGGAGAACGTGGTGGCAAGTTGCCGGCGCTGCAATCTGCGCAAGGCGGATCGGTTGCCTCACGAGATCGGGCTCAACCTCTCCCGGTCGCCGAAACCGCCGTGGCGGTTCGGATGGGTCTACGCAAGTGCGGGCCCTTCGGTGGACCCGCACTGGCTGCAGTTCTTGGGTGTATCGGCCTGAGGTCGACCGCTCGGACCAGCCCCGGCTATGCGTCGAAGATCGTGTCCGGATCGAGTGTTGGCGGGGGAGGCTCGGGGGCGGTGCCCTGCCTATCCACCGAGAACAGGTGGAAGCTCGGAACTGCGCAATCGAACTCGTTGATGCTTCCCGACGGGTCGGTGACGAGGTCGACCCACACCGCCGGGCCATCCGGTGGGTAGAGGACGAGCGCGACCGGGTTCCCGGTCACATCGGAGAACCGTGAGTCCCGCGGTGCCAGGAACTCCATGAACCGATCGTGGTCCGTTTGCGGGGGAATCACAACGTGCTCGCCGTACGGAAGAACGAAACGGTCAAAGAGCATGTCGTCGCTGTCGTCGTCGTAGAACGCAGCCGACCCGTCCGAGTACCTGGCCGAGGTGCCGTCGTCCCAGATGGCGATCGCCACCATTTCTGGATACTCGACTGCGGGCCAGAGGGTGTCTTCGTTGACGATGCTGGAGACACCGAGCAGCACCGAAGCATCGACGGTCACATGTCCGAACCGGGGATCGGCGCAAACGGCCGTCGCAACGGCTTTCGGTTCGACGAGAAGTGAGTCACCCCAGACGATGGCATCGCCGAGCTCGGCAAAGTCGAATCCTTCCGGTCGATCCCAGCCGGTCGGCCGGACTGCATTGGATTCGAGATCCCACTCGGCTACGACCAGTCCGCCGAACGACGCTTGGACGATGAGGTCGAAGTCGGACACCGAAGGCACACGGAAGCCGACCGTCCAGCGAGCGGGGACTCCGCGCGGTTGCATCGTCAATGCATAACCGCCTACCTGGTAGCTGAACTCGCCCAACTGCACCGTCGTCGTGGTGTCTGACTCCTCGTCGACAACATCGACCCGAAGTGGCAACACGTTGGTCGGAATATCGTGCACCTCACCGGCGCCGTCCACGAGTTGGAGGACCGGGTATCCGTACTCGCCTGTGAACGCGTAGGCGGACGGCAGCCACGATACATCTGTGTTGTGCCGGAACGCCACGGAGAGGCGAACCTCGTCGTATCCGGGGTAGAGAGGTGAGTCGACGGCGAACGCATCCTGAACCTCCAGATCGAAGAGGCCGTTGGAATAGCGTTCCCCCAGTAGCAGCGATTCGACCGGTAGGGCAGTGCCGGCTTCGTCTTCCGCGGCGGAATCCTGCAAACCGGCCAGATTGACTGCGCCGGGACGCGCGGACGCTACTCCGGTCATTATGAGCAGCAATACTGCTGCCAAGAGCATAACTTTCCGCACCATGCGTCGCGTCTCCCTTTTGCTGAGCATTTGTACTTAACTCAGACTTCGGGAGCATTCTGACCTCTATTGAGGGTTTTCTCGCCAAACTCTTTGAACTACAAACGTGTAGTTACAAGAGAGTTATTCGGATAAAACGACGGCCATAGTGTGGCGTCGTGTTGCGAGTCAGGAACGGATGGTCAAAACCGCCCGCGGAGCTCTGCGGATGATCTTTGTCGAAGTCGAGCCCAGGAACCCGTCGAATCGACCCTGACCGCGGGAACCAACGCAGATGACGTCGTAGTTGCCGTCGGCCGACATCTTCAGTATCTCAGCCACCGGGTCCTCGCTCTCAACGGCGATCGGGTGTGTAGTGATACCGCGGTCGGCCAGCGCAGCCACGAGAGGCTCCGTCCGGCTGGTCTTCTGGTCATCGACGTAGCGGCGGATGAAGGTGTCGTCGCCGGGCCAGTCCGAGCTGAGGTGGGGGCGGGGGGTTGGGTGACCGGCCGTCTCGATCGACAGGTCGAAGATCGGCGGCGGGGTCGATGACTCCCCATAGACCTCGCGGAGATCGGTCAGCAGTCTCCTGGGTATTTCAACGACTGTAAAGACGGTGACTTCGCCATCCTGGCCGGCGAGGCGCGCCGACGCCTCCGCCGCCGCGATCGGATCGAGGGTGCCGTCGGTGGCGATCAGAACTTTCATCGAATGCTCCCTTTGTCGGTCGGCGCCACCATACCGGCAGAACGCCGTTCCTGGGGCTGATCCCCGCCGCGCCTGCCAGACGGGTCGGGCTCCTTGTGGGGTGTCCAGGGCACATTTGGGGGCATTTGGTGAGAAAGTGGCACGAAAGGGTTGACAAGTGGGGGGGAATGGGGCAAAGTGGGTCGAACAGGAGAACCAGGCCGGTGACTACGAGGGCGAGTGTGGAGTGTTCGTCGGTGAGTATCAGCACACAATGGACGGAAAGGGCCGGGTCGTGTTGCCCGCCCGCTTCCGCAAGGCGCTTGAAAAGGACGGCTGTGTCCTCACCAAGGGTCAGGACGAGTGTGTCTTCATCTGGCCCACGGGCGATTGGAAGGAAGAAGCGGAACGCATGAAGCGACTTCCCGACACCAACAGCCGTACTCGAGCCTTCAAGAGGTCGTTCTTCACCGGTTCCGAGCCTCAGAGTCTCGATGCTCAGGGCCGGATCACCATTCCGCAGAACTTTCGTTCGTTTGCCGCCCTCGAGAAGGATCTCGCCGTTGTCGGAGTCGCCGAGCGGATCGAGATCTGGGATGCCGAGCGGTGGCGCCAGGTTTCGGTAGAAGCCGATCAGATGTTTGCCCACATTGAGGAGGACTTCCCCGACCAACGAGCTTGATCGGCCGGCCGGACCGTCTGGTCCATCGCCAGCCCCCCGGTTACCAACGGAAGGCCCCTTTCTCCGCCCGCTTCCTTTGGTGCCAGCGCCCGGGGGGCTGGCCATGGATCAAGACCCGAAACGGACGTACCACCAACCGGTCATGACGAGGGAGATCGTGGAGTTGTTCGAGCAAATCGACGGCGGGCTGTTGGTAGATGCCACCTACGGTGGTGGCGGCCATACTCGCGCTCTGCTTGCCGCATATCCCGATCTCGAGATCATCGGAATCGATCGTGATGAAGCTGCGACCTCCCGTCCTGTGCCCGCCGGAGCGCGGGTGTACCAGCGCGCATTTTCTGAGATCGCGGTGTTGCTCGATGAGCTCTCGATCGAAACCGTCGACGGCGTGTTGTTCGACCTCGGTGTCTCCGGTCATCAACTGGACACGCCGGTGAGAGGTTTCTCCTACCGGGAGGCTGGTCCGCTCGACATGCGAATGGGACCGGACAGCCCGGCCTCTGCCGCGGAGATCGTCAACGAATGGTCTCGGGAGGATCTCCGCAGGATCATCCAGATGTACGGCGAGGAGCGGTTCGCCGCCCGGATCGCAGCTGCCATCGTCGCCGCCCGGCCCGTCGCCGATACCGCGCAACTGGCAGAAATCGTCCGCAACGCCATCCCGGCGGCCACGAGACGCACGGGTGGGCATCCCGCCCGGCGCTCCTTCCAGGCGATTCGGATCGCAGCCAATGACGAACTCACCGAGATCGAGACGGCGCTGACAGCCGCACTCGACCGACTGGCCCCCGGCGGTCGCTGTGTGGTCATGTCGTACCACTCACTCGAGGACCGCATCGTGAAGCGCACATTCGGCGAGCGTGCCCAGGGATGCGTTTGTCCGCCGGAAATCCCGGAGTGTCGATGTGAGAGAACCCCGACGCTGCGGCTTCTCACCCGCAAGCCGCTGCGTCCGACGGAGGAAGAAGTCGCGATCAACCCGCGGGCGCGCAGCGCCAGGGTACGAGCTGCAGAAAAGGTGGCAGCATGACCGCTCGTCCTGTCAGGGTTACTTCCCAAGCGGCCCGGCTTCGGATCATCCAGGGGAAGCGGTTCGCCCGTCCGAAAGCATGGGGGTGGATGTTGATGGCGACCCTGGCGGTTGCCGTGTTCTTCGGCCTGATCATTGCCAACACTGCTCTCGACCGCTCGGCCTTCGAGCTCGAAGAGCTTCGGCAGGGGATTGTGGCCGAGCAGGGCCGGTTCGACCAGCTCCGGCTCGAAGTCGCCAGGCTGCGTTCACCAGAACGGATTCAGCCGATGGCAGAGGAATTGGGCTTGGTGTATCCGGATCCGGCCGACATTCGCACCGTGATGGCTCCCGGCGTCGTCGTCGCAGGCCGAGATGATGACCGGTGGACCGAGATCAAATCGATATTGAGTGCATCACCATGACGGTCGGACCTGGCGCTGGGTGCCGATACCTTGTTGGTGACCCGTTTGAGGTCGCCCGCCGGGTTCGGCCGGAGGAATAGGCGTGAGCGGGCGCACACGCGCCCGCAGGCGATTCGTTCGCGCCGACCTCCGGCTCGTCGCGGTCGGGGTAGTTCTGCTGATCGCCTGGAGCGGCCTGGGAGTTCGTCTCTTCCAGATTCAGGTCGTCAACGGAACCGTCTATGAAGAGCGGAGTCGCGCCCAGCGGACGATCAGGCAGGATCTAGCTGCAGCACGTGGAACGATCTTCGATCGCCAGGGACAACTACTGGCGGTCACAATCGACGGAGTGACGGTTTCTGCCAATCTGGCGGAGATCGACGACGTCACGGTTGCGGCATCCCTGGTGGCGGCGGCCGTGGGAGGCGACAGAGACGAACTCAAGACCCGCCTCGAATCAAAGGAAACGGGTTGGGTGACCCTGCTCCGTCAGCTGGAACCGGTCGATGCCAATCGGCTCAAGGAGTTGGAGCTTCCCGGTCTGTATTTCGTCAACGAACCGAAGCGCGTGTACCCGGCCGGCCAGTTCACCGCCTCTATTGTCGGGTTCGTCGGATGGGACAATGAAGGTCTAGAGGGTTTGGAGTACTACTACGAGAGTGCCCTGTCGGGTACTCCCGGCTATGCGGAGTGGGAGCGCGCCATCGGGGGGACTCCGATTCCCTTTGCTACCAGCGACGTCGTGCCGGCCGTTCCCGGGTC
Organism: Acidimicrobiia bacterium; assembly: GCA_029210695.1. Taxonomy (NCBI): domain Bacteria; kingdom Bacillati; phylum Actinomycetota; class Acidimicrobiia; species Acidimicrobiia bacterium. The sequence continues at coordinate 57,863 of JARGFH010000001.1, read as the reverse complement.
CGACCTCGTCTCGACCATCGATCTCGACATTCAGTTCGCCGCCTCCCAGGCGTGCCAGGAAACCGTCGCCCGTACGGACGCCATGCGATGCACGATCGTGGTCCTGGATCCTACGACCGGTGAGGTTCTCGCCATGGTGAACTATCCGAGTTTCGACCCGAACGATGTTCGTTCGGCTGATCCTTCGCTCCTCCAGAACGCGGCCGTTCGCATGACTTATGAGCCCGGATCAACACAGAAACTCGTGACGGTTGCCTCGGCCATCGAAGAGGGCGTCGTCGAGTGGAGCACCCTGTTCCGGGGTGTGCCTTATCAACTCGAGGTCGTCGAGGGAGCTTGCAGCAAGGGTCAAGACGTGTTCGGCTGTTACCACGATGCCTACGTCCATCCGGATCTCGATCTGACCGTCAAAGAGATCTTCACCCAGTCATCGAACACTGGAACGATCCTGATTCAGCGTGAGCTCGGGGATGTTGCCCACCGCGATTATCTCGAGCGCTGGGGGTTCGGTACCCGGACGGGCGTTGACTTCTCCGGGGAGGCGGTAGGTGTCGCCGAAGTCGACATCACCTGTGGCCCCTGTACCGCCTCGGCGGCGATCGGCTACAGCGTCTCGGTGACCCCGCTCCAGATGGCGTCCGTGTTTGCGACGATCGCAAACGATGGGGTATGGGTTCAGCCGCATCTCGTCAGTAGCATCGTCGATGGTGACGGGGTTCGTCAGGCCGTCGAGCTGGATGAGCACCGCATTGTTTCTGAGGACACCGCCCGGGTCATGCGGCTGTTGCTCCAATCTGTCGTCGAGGCCGACAACGGCACCGGTGGTAATGCCAGGGTGGCCGGCTATGAGGTCGGCGGGAAGACGGGAACGAGCCGGAAGTGGGAAGGGGGCTCGTATTCGGAGACCGCCTGGATAGCCAGCTTCATCGGCATGGCTCCGATCGACGACCCGCGGCTGGTGGTGGCGGTCGTCATCGACTCGCCTGTGAACGGCCACTACGGTGGAGATGCGGCAGCTCCTGCCTTCGCAGAAGTCATGGAGCATGCACTGCATCAGCTGGGAGTGCCGTCCGATGAGTGACGCCGGAGTGAGTGTGGTCCGGCTCACCGAGCTCGTCGAAGGCGCTCTGGTCGGTCATTCCGACACCACGATCACGGACGTCGTGCACGACAGTAGGGATGCAGCACCCGGTGCGCTGTTCGTCGCCGTGCGCGGATTCACCACCGACGGACACCGCTTCGTCGACCAGGCGGTGGGAAGAGGCGCCTCTGCGGTGTGTGTAGAGGATTTGGCTGATGCATGTCCTGTTCCGCAGATCCTCGTCGAGAATTCGAGAGCGGTTCTCGGCAGGCTGGCCGCAGAAGTGCACGGCCGGCCGTCGTCACGGCTGCGGGTCGTGGGCATCACCGGCACCAACGGCAAGACCACCGTGACGTATCTGCTCGAGTCCATCGTTACCGCAGGCGGCTTGACCGCGGGACGCATCGGGACGACGGGTGCGTCGATCGGTGGGCGTTCCGTACCGCTGCCCAGGACCACTCCCGAAGCGTCGGACTTCCAGCGGCTTCTAGCCGACATGGTCGATGCGGGCGTTGACGTCGTGGCCGCCGAGGTCTCATCACATGCCATGGCGCTGGGCCGGGTCGACGCAGTGTCGTTCGCGGTGGCGGCTTTCACGAACCTCTCTCAGGACCACCTCGACTTCCACGGTGACATGGAGTCCTATTTCGCGGCGAAGGCCGGGTTGTTCGACAGAGGCCGGACGGAGCGAGCCGTCATCAATGTGGATGACGCGCGCGGCGAATCGCTGGCCGGAGCGGTCGATGTGCCCGTGCTGGCGGTCGGGCGGGAGGTCAGGGCATCCGAGTTGGAACTAGCGGCGACCGGGACTCGTTTCCGATTGGTGACGCCACTCGGAACTGCGATTGTGTCCTTGCCCCTGGCCGGTGCCTTCAACGTGTCCAATGCGCTGATAGCCGCGGCTTGTGCACTCGAGCTCGGCATCGGTGTGGACACGATCGTCGCCGGCCTCGAGTCGGTGGGTCAGATCCCGGGACGTTATGAGATCGTGCCTACCGCCAGAGGGTTCACCGTGGCCGTCGACTACGCACACACTCCGGACGGCGTCGAGACGGTCATTGAGGCTGCTCGGGCGGTGAGTTCCGGCGGAGTAACCGTGGTGCTGGGCGCCGGAGGCGATCGGGACAGATCCAAGCGCCCGGCAATGGGGAGAGCCGCCTCGGCTGCCGACCGATTCATCCTGACCTCCGACAATCCGAGGTCCGAGTCACCGGGAGTGATCATCGAGGCGGTGCGCGCTGGTGTCGAAGCCGACGCGGTCGAGTTGATCGTCGAGCCCGATCGCCGACTGGCGATCCACCGTGCTCTGGCGATGGCCGAGCCGGGGGACACGGTGCTGGTGCTTGGCAAGGGCCACGAGCTGGGGCAGGAAGTCGCGGGTCGAGTCATTGAATTCGACGATCGAAAGGTCGTCTCCGAGGAGCTCGCAGATTTGGAGAACGCCTAATGCTCGCCCTGTTGAGCGCTGCTGCGGTCGCCTTCGGAGTGTCGATATTGGGCACTCCGTACGCGATTCGATTCCTGCGGAAACGGAGTATCGGGCAGTTCATTCAGGAAGAGGTCGAGGGCCATTCCCACAAACGCGGTACTCCGACGATGGGCGGTGTGGTGATCGTTGGGGCCGTCCTCATCGCCTACGTCTTTTCGCACGTGTCGTTCTGGAGTCAGGAGGGTGGGCTGGGTCTAAACGTCCGGGGGTTCAAGGCCGGAGGACTACTGATGGTCTTTGCCTTCGTGGGTATGGGGTTGATCGGTTTCATCGATGACTATCGCAAGTACACCCGGGAGCGGAACCTCGGCATCGGAAAGGCGGCCAAGTTCGGTGGGCAACTGGCAATCGCCGGCGGATTCGCCTGGTGGGCCGTCGAAGCAGGAGTCGCTACCGAGGTGGGTTTCACAAGATCGCTCGGCATCAATCTCGGCATCGCCTATTTCATCTGGGTCTTGCTGATGCTGACCGCCACGGCCAACGCAGTGAACATCACGGATGGTCTCGACGGCCTGGTGGCCGGCTCCGGGGCGCTGGTGTTCGGCGCCTACACAATCATCCTGTTCTGGATATTTCGCAACGACTCGTTCTACGGTCGCTTTCTCGCCACCGAGTTGAGCGCTCTCGAGCTCGCCATTTTCGCGGCTTCCCTGTTCGGAGCCCTCCTCGGCTTCCTTTGGTGGAACACCGCACCGGCCAAGATATTCATGGGGGACGTTGGTTCGCAATCCATCGGCGGAGCCCTCGCCGCCCTCGCCCTGATCTCGAATACCGACCTGTTATTGCTCCTGCTCGGTGGTCTCTATGTGATGGAGACCGTTACGGTGATCATCCAAATCATCAGCTTCCGGGGCTTCGGTCGCCGCCTGTTCCGGATGACACCGATCCATCACCACTTCGAGCTGGTCGGCTGGCCGGAGACAACCATCATCGTTCGTTTCTGGATCCTGGCGGCACTCGGCGTCGCACTGGCGCTGGGTGCCTTCTACGGAGATTTCATCACCAACGGCGGCGTCGATGCGGTACGCGGGGTTATCTGATGCGACTCCTCGTTCTCGGCGGAGGTGTGTCTGGTCGAGGGGCAATCCGCCTGGCCACCCGCCTGGGTCACGTGCTCGCCGTCTACGACGGCAATCGAGAGGCGATCGAGGATCTGGTGGATATCGAAAGATTCCACGGCGACTGGCGGCCGGAGTGGCTGGAAAATGTCGACGTCGTCGTTACCAGTCCCGGAATTCCGGAGCATGCTGCGCCGATTGTGGGCGCGCTGCAGGCCGGCCTGCCGGTCTGGGGAGAACTCGAATTTGCCGCCCGGCATTTGACTGCCCCGATCGTGGCGGTCACGGGAACCAACGGCAAGACAACCGTTACGAGCCTGATCGCCGACATGCTCGAGTTCTCCGGGCTCCAGGCTGTTGCCGCCGGCAACATCGGAACCGCTCTGACGGACATCGTCGGCAGTTCCCCGGATGTCATAGTGGTCGAGGCATCGAGTTTTCAGCTTCGTTTCATCGAACAGTTCGCACCGGGTGTGGCCGTCCTGCTTAACATCGCTCCTGATCACCTCGACTGGCACCAGACCTTTGCGGCATACCGGGACGCCAAAGCAAACCTCGTCCGGAATGCCGGGCCCGATGTGCCGCTCATCTTCGACGCAGATGACACAGAGGCTGCTGCCGTTGCCGCGAGGGCGGCCACAACGCCTGTTCCCGTCAGCGGGAGACAGCGCACCGGCGCAGGGTGGGGGGTCGACGGCAAGCGTTTCGTTCTCAGTGGCATCGACTTGCCTCTGGATAGCCTGCCGGTTCACGACCCCGCCTTTCTCCTCGACCTGGCCGCAGCAGGAAGTGCCGCCCTGGCGGCCGGAGCCGCCCCGAATGCAGTAATCGAGACCATCCAGTCGTTTGAACCCACCACTCACCGCCGTACCGCCATCGGTACATGGCGCGGGGTCACCTGGGTCAACGACTCAAAAGCCACGAACCCGCATTCAGCGCTGGCCGCGGTGGCCGCATATCCGTCGGTCGTGCTGATAGCAGGTGGTCGAAACAAGGGCCTCGACCTCGAGCCGATCGTCCGTCACCCCCACGTGCGGGCTGTGGTTGCCATCGGTGAAGCAGGACCGGAGCTTCTCGCGGCAACCGAACACATTCCTTCGAGAGCGGCCGGTTCGATGGTCGAGGCGGTTGCCGTTGCCAGAACCATGGCCGAATCAGGAGACACGGTGCTCCTCGCCCCCGGGTGCGCCAGCTTCGACATGTTTGATTCATACGGGCAGCGCGGTGACGTGTTTAGACAAGCAGTTCTCAACCTCGAGGAGGGGGAATGACCACGAAGGTCACATCCATTGCCGGAGCTCGCTCGGCCGCCCGCCGCTACGCGGTGACCGCCGAAGTCAACACCCGGCTTGCCGTTCTGTGCAGCCTGGCGGTTGGTCTGCTGCTTGTGATCGGACTCGGCGCCATGCGTAGCGCTTCATCCGTCGTCGGCCTCGAGCTCGAAGGCAACGGATGGGCGTTCTTCACCAGGCAATTGGTGGCGATGGGTGTCGGTGCAGTGGCGATGATTGTGGCCGCCCGGGTTCCATACGCCTGGTACCGGAAGGCGGCGGCACCGATATTCGTACTCTCGATCGCCGGGCTCCTCGCCGTCCTATTGGTCGGCGACCGTGACAACGGCAGCCAGCGCTGGATCGATCTCGGCTTCACCGAATTCCAACCTTCGGAGTTTGCCAAGTTCGCCACAATCGTGGCGCTGGCCGCCGTGATGGCGAAGAAGGAGCGTGTGCTCCACGACCTCTGGCACTTCGTGATCCCGGTCATCACCATCGTTGGAACGACGTGCTTGCTGATCATGTTGGAGCCCGACCTCGGGACAACGCTCATCGTGGCGGCGGCCTCGTTCGGCGTCCTGGCAGTGTCGTCTTCACCGCTGCGGTATGTGATCGCAACCGGGCTGGGCGGAGCCGTCGGTGCTTCGATTCTCGCGTACGCCGCCGACTACCGGGTCGCCCGGGTGACAGCCTTCCTGGACCCGTACGCCGACGAACTCGGAAAGGGTTATCAGGTGCTGCAGGGCCTCGGAGCCCTTGGGACGGGCGGATCCTTCGGGGTCGGCCTGGGCGCCAGCCGCACCCGATGGGGATGGGTCCCCAACGCCCACACAGACTTCATCTTCGCCATCATCGGAGAGGAAATCGGATTTGCCGGCGGCCTCGTCATCATCGCACTCTTCACCCTCGTTGCCGTCCTCGGGTTGATCATCGCCTTTCGAGCTCCGGACCGATTCGGCCGGCTCCTGGCGGTTGGTATCACGGTCTGGATCACCGCACAGGCTGTTGTGAATATCGGAGGCGTTGTTCAGGCGCTGCCGATCACCGGGATGCCGCTTCCATTCATCTCCTTCGGAGGGACGGCCCTGGTGATGGCGATGGGTGCGGCCGGTGTTCTCATCAGCGTGGCAAGAAGCGGCGTCTCCAACCGGCGAAGCGGCGCCAGATGACCTTTGCGATCGCGGCGGCGGGGACGGGTGGTCATGTATTCCCCGGGCTGGCGGTTGGAGAACAGCTCGTTGCGGACGGCGTGCCGCGTTCGGACATCCTCTACGTAGGCGGTGACCGCCTGGCCGTCAAAGTGTTTCCGGAAGCAGGATTCCCGTACCTGCAACTCGAGGTACAAGGGCTTCGCCGCAGTCTCAGCCCAAAGAACCTGGCACTTCCGGCCGTTGTCGTTCGGGCGAGCCGGAGAGCCGCCGCAGAGTTCGATAGCCGCCGGGTGCGAGTGGTCCTCGGCATGGGGAGCTATACGTCTGTTCCGGTCGGCTTGGCCGCCAGGCGCAGGCAGATTCCTCTGTATCTGCACGAGCAGAACGCTCACGCAGGGCTCGCCAACCGGATGATGGGTCGGATGGCGGTCACAACGTTCACGTCATTCGAACAAACTGAGGGCGCGATTCGAGCGGAACATGTTGGCAATCCAATCCGGGCTGATCTAGCCGCCTTCAATCGCGCCGACCTGAGACATGCCTCCTTCGAACGCTACGGGCTCGAACCCGGCAGGGTGACGGTCGGTATCGTCGGGGGCAGTCTCGGAGCGCGAGCCGTGAACCGGGCAGTGATCGAGGCCGTCGTCACCTGGGATGGTCCGCCGATTCAGCTGGTGCATATAGCCGGTCGGGATCATGTCGAAGAGGTCCGGGCGGCAGCCGCCGCTTCGCACTCACCGTGGGTAGTGCTGGACTTCGAGCCCGAGATGCAGTTCTTCTTCGCAGCTGCAGATCTGGTGGTGGCGCGCGCAGGGGGAATGGTGGCTGAGATCACGGCAACGGGCACTCCGGCCATCTTGATCCCGGGAGGTTTCGGATCCGGAGGCCACCAGGACGCCAATGCTGCCGCACTGGAGCAAGCAGGTGCAGCGATTGCCATAGATGAGGATCATGTCGAGCGTCTGGCTGAAGCCATCGCGCAGCTGGCCGGGGATCCGGCCGGGCGGCGGGGAATGTCGAGTGCGGCGCGTGACATCGCCAGGCCGGCCGCAGCTGCCACAATCGCTGATGAACTCAGGCGGGCACATGGTTGATCTAGATACTCCAAAGCGGATTCACATCATCGGCGTAGCCGGGGCGGGGATGAGCGCACTCGCCAAACTACTTGCTCAACTCGGACACGATGTCTCCGGATCAGACCTCAAAGCCGGACCAACCCTCGACAATCTGGATAGTGTCGGGGTTCGTACGTGGACCGGCAGCCGGCCTGCCGAGCTGGCAGATACCCAACTCGTGGTGGCTTCATCGGCTGTCCCCGATCACGACCCGGAGTACGTGGCGGCGGGCGAGAGCGGTATCGCCGTGTGGCGCCGCCCTCGGCTGCTGGAGGCACTGACCAGTTCCATGCCCGCCATCGGGGCAACGGGTACACATGGGAAGACAACCACGACGGCGATGTTGATCGCGATGCTGCGTTCGATTGATACGGATCCTTCTTTCCTCGTTGGCGGTGAGCTCGTTGATCTCCGCACAAATGCCCACCTCGGAAGGTCGCATCCGTTTGTGATCGAAGCCGACGAAGCGTTCCGTACATTCGAGTCACTCCACCTGCGCGGCCTCGTCGTCACCAATGTCGAACCGGAGCACCTCAGTCACTTCGGATCCGTCTTCGAGATGGAAGACGCCTTTGCCGGGGTCGTGCGGCGGGTCGATGGGCCGGTGATCGTCGGTATCGACGACGCGGGAGGCAGACGGCTTGCCGACCGCACCGGCAGACCCACTTACGGCACAGCTGCGGAGTCGACCTGGCGGATCACCGGCGTTGAGGAGAACGCGATGTCGGTGGCGTTCCGGCTGTCGGGACCCGGTTTCGATGAAACGGTTGCCGTGTCGCGACCTGGTTTGCACACCGCTCGAAATGCTGCCGGCGCAATTGCTCTCACTTCCGAACTCGGATTTGATGCGAGCGAGGCGGCGCGCGCGCTCAGCGAGTTCGCCGGTATCAGACGGCGCTACGAGGTGCGGGCGACGATCGGGGGAGTCACCATCATCGACGATTATGCCCATCATCCGACCGAGGTGGCAGCAACCGTCCGTACGGCGCTCAAGGGTGGGTGGGACCGGGTACTGGCCGTCTTTCAGCCGCACCTCTACAGCAGGACCGAAACATTTCAGCGTGAGTTCGGGTTGGCGATGTCCGGGTGCGATCACATCGTGGTCACCGACGTGTTCGGTGCCCGTGAGGTACCAAGACCCGGCGTGACCGGAGCGCTCGTGGCAGACGCCGCCAGGACTCTCACCGACGCCGAAGTTCACTACGTTGCACATCGGGTGGATCTAGCCGGGTTCCTGGTCGGTTTGGTCGGCCCCGGTGACCTCGTCCTGACAATGGGCGCCGGTGACATCACGCTGCTTCCGGATGAGCTGGCCGAACTGCTCTCGCAGGGCAACGGCTGATGAACGCATGGAGAGATCTGGCCGACCGGGGTCGGCTGAGGACCCATGTGCCACTCGGGCCCCTGACGACGTACAAGCTCGGCGGGCCGGCGCGCCTCCTGGTGGATGTGGACGACGGAGCCGACCTGGAATCGCTGGCAGCCGGGCTCGAGGAAACGCCACTCCCGGTCCTCGTCCTCGGGAGAGGCAGCAATGTTTTGATCGCGGATGGTGGCTTCGACGGGGTCGTCGTGCGCCTGACCGCCGGATTCGCCTGGGTGCGGTGGCAACCGGGTTTGGTGTCTGCAGGCGGGGCGACTCCTCTTCCGCAACTGGCGAGAAGTGCGGGGAAAGCCGGCCAGGGTGGTCTCGAGTTCTATGTCGGGATACCGGGGTCCGTCGGCGGTGCGGTACGCATGAATGCCGGGTGTCACGGCTCTGAGACGGCAGAGGTTCTCAAAGTGGCCGAAGTATTCGATCTCTGCGACGGATCGCGGGCGGAACTGTCACCGGCCGCCCTCGAGCTCTCGTACCGGCACTCGAACCTGGCTGATACCGATATCGTCGTTGCAGCCACCTACCGGACCGATCCCGTCGATCCGGATACCGCAGAGGAGACGATGCGTGAGGTGAGTAGATGGCGGCGCCAGTACCAACCGGGCGGCACGCTCAACGCAGGAAGCGTTTTCAAGAATCCCCCCGGCGATGCGGCAGGCCGCATCATCGATCAGTGTGGCCTCAAGGGATACTCGATCGGAGCCGTTTCGGTATCGGAGAAGCACGCGAACTTCATAGTGGCCGAGCAGAAGGCAACGGCTCGAGAAGTACATGATCTGGTGCTGTCCGTCCAAGACCTCGTCCGTCGCCGGGCCGGCGTCGATCTCGTTCCGGAGATCCGGTTCGTCGGCGACTTCGGTGAGATCCCCGGCGGGTCTGGAGCCGAAGACGGATGATCGATCCTCGGATTGCCGAACGCCGGAGAACAGTCATAGAGAGCGGGGCGAGGAGAGGGGTCCGTCGGGCCATCGCCCTGCTGGCCGGGGTCAGCCTCGTGGCAGCACTCATCTGGGTCCTGCAGTCACCCTGGCTGTCCGTGCATGAGATCGTCTTGACCGGAAGCAACCGTCCGGACGTGCGAGAAGCGATCTCGACCGCCGGACTCGAGGAAGGCACTCCGCTGGTCCTGGTGCGGACGGAGGAGGTCGAGGCAGAACTCGAGGCCCTGCCGTGGGTTCGGTCGGCGTCGGTTCAGCGGTTTTTCCCAGATCGCGTTGAGATCGCCATCGACCAGCGCGATGCCGTTGCCTGGCTCTGGACGTCGGGTTCCTTTGCCGCTCTCGATGTTGAGGGTGTCGTGCTCGAGTATGTATCCACGCTCGCAGAAGGCGCCCCGGTTCTGCAGTTCGCTACCAGGCGCCTGGAACCGGGAGAGATCCACTCCGACCCTCTCGTCCTGGGCGGCCTGCAATTCTTCGCGACCCTCGACGGTTCGCTTCCGGGCTTCGAGTTGCGTGAAGAGGTGGGGGAGGTGTGGGGGATGGTTGACGGCCATGAGGTCCGGCTTGGACGCCCGGTCGACATGCCGGCCAAGGCGGCGGCCCTGATCGCCGTCCTGGCCGACGAGGTCCCCGCCGGATCATCCATCAACCTGATCGCCCCTACCCGTCCCGCGGTGACGCCCTAGCCAACCACCCCCCCCCAACCCTCAAGATGATGTAGAGGGTTAGGAAACTAGTATGGATTCCCCTCACAATTCAAGGTAAAGTTCAACCTGAACCCCTCCTGCTTGGAGCTACGCGCTATGGCCAACAAGAACTTTTCCACGCCGCAACACTATCTAGCCGTGATCAAAGTCGTCGGTGTCGGTGGCGGCGGTGTCAACGCCGTCAACCGCATGATCGCTTCGGGGGTCAGGGGCGTGGAGTTCATTGCGATGAACACCGACGCCCAGGCGCTCCTCATGTCGGATGCCGACATCAAACTCGACCTCGGACGTGATATCACGCGCGGGCTCGGCGCGGGAGCGAATCCCGAGGTAGGCCGCGCCGCCTCGGAGGAGCATCGAGAGGAGCTGGAGGAGGTGCTCAAGGGCGCCGACATGGTGTTCGTTACAGCCGGCGAGGGTGGAGGAACGGGTACCGGAGGCGCTCCCGTAGTTGCGGAGGTAGCCCGCAACCTCGGGGCCTTGACCGTTGGAGTGGTGACCCGTCCGTTCGGCTTTGAAGGCCGGCGCCGCTCGCTGCAGGCCGAGCAGGGGATTCAGGATCTGCGCGAAGCGGTCGACACACTGATTGTGATCCCGAACAATCGTCTGCTCGAGATCGCCGAGGAGAAGACGCCGATCATCGAGGCGTTCCGCATGGCCGATGAGGTACTCACCAACGGCGTAGCGGGGATAACTGATCTCATCACGACTCCCGGCTTGATCAATGTCGATTTCGCCGATGTCAAGACGGTTATGCAGGACGCCGGGACGGCAGTGATGGGCATCGGCCGCGGCTCCGGAGAGGATAGGGCCACGCAGGCCGCCAATCGGGCGATCGCCAGCCCGCTGCTCGAGACGTCGATGGACGGCGCCCGCGGTGTGCTGCTCTCGGTGGCGGGTCCGAACAGCATGTCGCTATACGAGGTGAATGCGGCCGCCACTGCGGTCGCCGAACACTGTGACGCCGATGCCGACATCATCTTCGGCGCAGTGGTCGACGATTCACTCGGTGAGGAGATTCGCGTCACGGTGATTGCAGCCGGATTCGACCAGCGGCGCCCGCGAGGGTTCGCCTCCGGCACCATGTCCGGCGGTACCTCCAACCACCGGGACGAAGACCTCGACATTCCGAGTTTCGTCCAGGGATGATCGTCTCACCCGGGTATCCGGGTGTCGCCTTCACGACGGCCGCCGACGGCGACCCGCGCGGCAACCCCGCCGACCGGGAGATGGTCTCCGACCGGCTCGGCATCGGCCGCGACTGGGCCTTCGTTCACCAGGTTCACGGTTCGCACGTGGCCCGTGCGACGACCCCCGGCGACCAGGGTGGCGGGGATGCGCTGTTCACCTCTCAGATCGGTTTTCCAGTGGCGGTCTTCACTGCCGACTGTTTCGGGGTGGCTCTCGTAGCAGATGGCGCGGTGGGCGTAGCCCATGCAGGCTGGCGTGGCATCGTGGCGGGCGTCATTCCTGCGCTGGCCGGGGCGATGAGCGCGGTGGGATTCCCGCCGGTGCGAGCAGCCGTCGGCCCCGGAATCGGCCCCTGCTGCTACGAGGTCGGCTCCGACGTTGAGCGGTACTTCCCGAGCCACGGCGCCGAGACGACCTGGGGAACGAGGAGCGTGGACCTTCCCGGCGCGGTGCGTACCCAACTCGAGGATCTCGAGGTTTGGGAGGCCGGCATGTGCACTAGATGCTCGACCGGCCTTCATTCCCATCGCGCCGACTCCACACCGGCAAGAATGGCAACTATCGCATGGATCTGTTGAAGCTCACCGAGACGATCGAGCGGGTGGCTGCCGCCGCTCTGCGGTCCGGCCGTCAGCCGGAGGACGTCGTGCTTGTCGCAGTTGGCAAGACTTTTCCTCCCGAGGTACTCATGGAGGCCTACCAGGCAGGTCACCGCGACTTCGGTGAGAACCGGGCGCAGGAACTCACCCTGAAGGCAGCCGCGCTGCCGGCGGATGTGCGCTGGCATTTCGTGGGGCCGCTTCAGCGGAACAAGGTACGTCTGGTTCGGCCGGCCGTCGTGCTTCTCCACTCGATGGACCGGCTGTCGCTGGGTGAGGCGTGGCTCAAGGGTCCGGGCTCACCGCCGCCGGTTCTCCTCGAAGTCAACATCGGTGAAGAACCACAGAAGGCGGGAGTAGCCCCGGATCAAGCGTCCGGCGTCATCGGCGAGCTCATCGAACTCGGCGTCGATGTGCGAGGCATCATGACCGTGCCTCCGCGCGTGGAGCAACCCGAAGCCGCCCGTCCGTACTTCCAGAAGCTGGCCGGCCTGGGCCGCCGCCTGCAGGTCGTCTACCCGCAGGTCCGGGAGTTGTCGATGGGGATGACCGACGACTTCGAAGTGGCCGTTGAGGAGGGAGCGACGCTCGTCCGCGTCGGACGGGCTATCTTTGGGCCGAGAATTCGCTAGGACAACGAGGAGCACATGGCTTCGCTGTGGCAGAAGGCACTGATGTATCTGGGACTCGTCGATGAAGATCGAGTCGATCAGGAGCCTGAACCGGTCGCCGCGCCGGTACGAAATCGGAATGCGGTGAGAACCGTCGAACCGCAGGGGCGCCAGGAACGCGTGGCAGGACGTCGCGTCGAACCACCGCCGATTACGAGGCGTTCACATCCACCAACGACCGCCCGATCGACCGGGGGAGTACGACCCGTACCGACCATCGAGGCGCAAACCGACATCATCGAGCCGGGACATTTCGACGATGCCAAACTCCTTGCCGATCGCATCCGTGACAGGGTTCCGGTTGTCCTGAACATGCGAAACACAGAGCCGGAGATGGTGCGCCGTCTCGTCGATTTCTGCACGGGACTCACCTACGCGCTCGACGGATCGATGCGGAAGATCGACGAAGGCGTGATTCTCGTCTTGCCGCCCAGAGTTTCTCTTGGGCGGGAAGAAAAACGCCGCCTCGCCGATCTCGGCTTGTACGGGCTCGGAGACGAACAGACGTGATCGCCCCGTGAGTTTCGTACGCGCTCTCATCGATCTGTACATACTCGTTCTCTTCGGGCGGATCATTCTCAGCTTCTTCGAGGTTCCATCCGACCATGCAGTGGCGAGGATCAGATCGATTCTGGCCTCCCTCACCGACCCCGTGCTGATCCCGTTGCGGCGGCTTATCCCTCCGGTGCGCATGGGGGCGGCTGCGCTCGATCTCTCTCCCCTGGTTGTTCTGTTTGCACTGAGCCTGCTCCGCAACCTCTTATAGGCGGATGAGGTCATTCTCCGCCGTCAGTTCGGACTAAGCTCACCCCATCCCGACCGTCACGAGGATCCGGAGCCATGCCACTGAGCCCTATCGACGTACAACAGCAAACCTTCAAGGTCGCCCTGCGGGGCTACGCCGAAGACGAAGTAGATGAGTTCCTCGACGAGGTCGTGATCTCACTGCGGGACTACGAGCAACGCCTGCGTGACGCACAGGAGCGAGTTGCGGTCCTCGAAGAGCAACTGTCGGCCAATCGAGAGACTGAAGACGCCATGCGTCGTACTTTCCTGGCTGCACAGCGCACGGCCGATGCAATTGTGGAAGAGGCCAAGTCCGAGTCCGAGCGTCTGATGGCCGACGCCCACGGTGAGGTCGAACGCGTGATGCTCGGGCAGACTGAGGAGAAGGCGCATCTGCTAGCCGAGACCGCCCTCCTGCGCGATCGAGTCCATGGATTGCGGGCTTCACTGGCCGATCTCGCCGGTGGGACGCTCGAACGACTCGATGAGCTGGACGTCGACGCAACCGCCGATCGGATCGCCGCCACCGCGGCTCCCGTCCAGGATCTGAGAGAGATTGAACGCGAGACCACCCGTGAGCCCATGAAACCCCCCTATGAGCCGGAGGCCTCCAGGTCGGGTGATGAGGGCGCCGATGACCGCTGGGACGCCGGGATCGAAGAACTCGAAGACGAAAACGAAGATCGGGATGGGAGCGACGTCGAGAGCGCCGACGATGAAGTTGCTGTTGAGGATGTCGAGCGCCCCGCTGAAGGCTTCGAGCACGAGGACGAGGACGAGGACGAGGACGAAGACCGGGACGTTGAAGTCGCCAAGGTGCCCGACTGGATGACCCGTGATGACTCGGACTCCCCGGAGCCGCAACGTGAGTTTCGCCGACCGTGGGAGCGGGACGACCGCTGAACGGGGCCTTTGTCCTAGCTTTCGACGGTTCCTTTCTCCACCCGCAAACCGAGTGGAGTTCCTGCCAGGTCAATCGTCTCTGCGAGTTCGGCTGGTTGGATCGCCGTCGCCAGGACCTCATCGGCAATGAGGTCCAGGTATTGATCGAAGGCGGCCGATATTCTTGCATCCGCGCTCGACCACCACACCGCCACCCGGTCGGTCACATCCAGGTCGAGATCCCGGCGAATCATCTGGATACGGTTGACGATCTCCCTGGCGAATCCTTCGACGATCAGTTCGTCGGTTGGCTCGACATCTATTGCCACCGAGATCGTGCCTTCAGTGGCCACTACGACGCCGGGCTTCGGTGTCCGCTGGAGGAGAATGTCATCGAGACTGAGTTCGTGCCCTTCGACGCTGATAGTCGCCCCCTGCTGGATCCGGTGCAGGTCTTCTTGTGCAACTGCTCCCAATGCCGCGTCGACTTCCTTGACCGCGCGGCCGAGGCGGGGGCCGAGCGTTTTGAAGTTGGCCCGTGCGGACAGGTCGATGAGATCCCCTTCGTCGGTGCTAGTGGTGACGAGCTTCACATTCAGCTCCTCGGCAATGAGGTCCACATGCGAGGTCACGGCCTTCTGGACGTCCGCATCCCTGGTGATGATGGTGGCTGAGGCGAGTGGCTGACGAACGCGCAAGGCATGCTGTTTGCGAATGTTGTGTCCGAGCCGAACCACCGTCCGGATGGCCGCCATCGACGTTTCGAGTTCCTCGTCGATGAGGGAGCGGTCGGCGGTCGGGTAGTCGGCGAGGTGCACCGATTCGGGTGCATCGGGGTCGTGCGCAACCACGAGCTCCTGATGAAGGTGCTCTGTCACGAACGGCAGCACCGGCGCCAGCACCTTTGAGAACATGACGAGCGCCTCATACAGGGTTGCGAACGCAGACAACTTGTCGGAGTCATCCGCTTGTCGCGTCCGCCAGAAGCGCCGGCGTGAACGGCGGATATACCAGTTCGTGAGGTCGTCAATGAACGACAGGGTCGGTCCAACCACGTTGTAGAGGTAGTAGCCCTCCATCTCATCGTTCACCCGGACGATCAGACTCTGGAGGACACTCAACAGCCACCGATCCAGCTCGGGTCGGTCGGCCACCAGTGGGGCGGACCGCAGGTCGGCGATTGTGATGCCGTCGGCTTCTGCGTAGGTCGTGAAGAACGAGAAGGCGTTCCAGAGCGGCAGCAACACAGTCCGTACAACCTCGCGCACCCCGGCTTCAGAGAACCGGAGAGACTCGGCGCGCATCAAAGGAGAGTCGATCAGATAGGCGCGCAGTGCATCTGCACCGAAGGTGTCGAGGATGTGGCTCGGATCCGGATAATTCTTGAGGCTTTTGGACATCTTGCGGCCATCCTCGGCCAGGATCATGCCGGACACGATGCAGTTCTGAAACGGCTCCCGATCAAACAGAGCGGCGGCGAGCACGACCAGTGTGTAGAACCACCCGCGGGTCTGATCCAGGCTCTCGTTGATGAAGTTGGCAGGGAAATTGGATGCAAACCACTCGCTGTTCTCGAACGGAAAGTGGGGCTGCGCGTACGGCATCGACCCGGACTCGAACCAGCAATCGAGAACTTCGGGGACCCGGGTGGCGGTTGTCTCACACTCCGGGCAAGGGAACGTGACCGGATCAACGATGTGTTTGTGCAGATCTGCGACCCGGATCCCGGAGAGGGCCTCCAACTCATCGATCGATCCGATGCAGGTCGTGTGGCCGTTCGGGCACTCCCAGACCGGTATGCAGGATCCCCAGTAGCGATTCCGGCTGATGGCCCAGTCTCTCGCTCCTTCCAGCCAGTTGCCGAACCGCTTCTCGCCGACATGAGCCGGCACCCAGTGGATGTTCCGATTCAGTTCGACCATACGATCTTTGAATTGTTCGACGCCCACGAACCAGGTCGGGATCGCCTTGTAGATGAGGGGCGTCTCCGTTCGCCAGCAGAAGGGATACGGGTGTCTGATCTGGTCACGCTTGACCAGTAGGCCCTTGACCTTGAGCAGGTCGATCAGCCTGGCGTCTGCGTCCTTGACGTACATGCCGGCCACATCCGGAACGTCGCTCGTGAACTTGGCTTCGGCATCAACGGGGTCAACGAGGACATCCAGGCCGGCGGCCTGGAGTGCGTAGAAGTCGACTTCGCCGTAGGCGGGCGCCATGTGTACGAGACCTGTGCCTTCTTCTGTGCTGGTCTCTTCTGACGAGATCACGCGGAAGGCCCCGTGGTCGCGTTCTTCCCCGAAGTATTCGAATGGAGGCTCGTAGGTGGTGCCGAGCATGTCGCGGCCCTTGGCTCTGGCAATTATGTCCCCACCGTCGGGCCAGAGTGTTTCGACGAGTGCCTCGGCAATCCAGTACTGATCGTGGCCGTCCCGCACGCAGACGTAATCGATGCCGGGGCCGACCGCGATTGCGAGGTTGCCGGGAAGGGTCCACGGTGTGGTTGTCCATATCAAGAGCCAGTCACCGGGCCGGACACCGCCAACCCCTTCCACGGCCTTCAGGCGAACGGTGATCGCCGGATCGTCGACATCCCGGTAATCCATGTTGGCTTCGAAGTTCGAGAGGGGGGTCGTGGCTCCCCACGAGTACGGCAGGACCTTGAAATCCCGGTAGATGAGACCCTTGTCCCAGAGTTGCTTGAACACCCACCAGACGGATTCCATGAACTCGGGGTCCATCGTCTTGTAGTCGTTCTCGAAATCGATCCACCGGCCGATCCGTTTGGTGATGTCCTCCCACTCTTCAGTGGTCTGGTTAACCAGCAACCGGCAGGCTTCGTTGTAGCGATCGACCCCGTATTCGAGAATCTCTTTTGGTCCCGAGATCCCGAGCTGCTTTTCAACTTCCATTTCGACGGGTAGTCCGTGGGTATCCCAACCGAACCGGCGCTCGATGCGGTGCCCCTTCATGGTCCAGTAGCGGGGGACGATGTCCTTGATCACGCCAACGAGGATGTGCCCGTAGTGCGGGCTGCCGGTTGCGAACGGAGGGCCGTCGTAGAACGTGAAGCTCTGGTCCTCGGGCCGTTGCTCGATCGACTTCTCGAATGCTCCGATATCATCCCAGAGTTGCAGAATTCGCCCGTCGAGCGCGGGTAGGTCGACGTTCGATGCGACTCGGCGAAACCCTTCCATCAGGCCCCTGCTCCTCGTGTTTCGGACCAGCCATCGTAGTGGGATCGGACACCCGCCCCGCCGCCATTTCGCCGCTCGGCCAACATTCAGTGGTCCCGCGGGAGGACCCAACTGGCAATTCGCAATTCTCGCGGCAGGCTCCGAGCATGCTGCCAATGATCAGCCGGCCGGATATCGCGCGAGCTCTCCAGGCGTCCGGCGCCGACACTCTCATCGATGTGTGGGTGGTGCCGGGGGCCCGTACGGCCGGCATCACCGGCCTGCACGACGGCGCGGTGCGGGTGCGGGTGTCGGCGCCCGCAGAAGGGGGCAAGGCCAACCAGGCCGTTCTGAAGTTGATCGAGGAGCTCGTTGGAGCCAGGACCAGCCTCGCCCGGGGGGCCGCCTCGAGACGAAAACGCGTGCGCGTGGCCGGCCGCACGCCGGCAGTGATCGCCGACGCCCTGCTCGAGCATCTGACCGGGCATCCGAAGTCGCCATAGGCGGGACCTCAGATCGCACACAGACGATCGGCCCGCGGCTCACATCCTGCTAGGTTCTCCCGCCAAGAGGAGGAACATGGCTCGTCAACTCTCAGCAGGGACCCTCAATCGGCTCCGCCAGAAGCTCGAAGAGGAGCGCGAGAGCCTGGCGCGTCTGCTCGCCGAACATGAGCAGGAGCGTGAAGAAGCACGCCTTGCTGAGACGGCGTCAGAACGCAGCCCGGACCCGATGACGGCTGAGGGCGGATCCATGGCCTTTGAGTACGAGAAGGAACTCTCGATCGATCAGAACGCCGCCGATCTTCTGATCAAGGTCGAGTATGCGCTCGGTCGACTCGAGCGAGGCGAGTACGGCATTTGCGAGTCATGTGGCACTTCCGTACCGGTTGCCCGGTTGGAGGCCCTTCCCTATGTCACGCTCTGCGTTGACTGTGCCAGAGACAGACGCTGAATCGAATCCCATAGAGCGACGTGCACTTGCGCTCGCCGGGGGTACCGCGGCCGTCGTCATTCTGGCCGACCGGCTGACCAAGCTTTGGGCGCTCAATGCGCTGGCAGATGGTCGGATCGTCGTCCTCGACGGAGTGCTCGAGTTCCAGCTCTCGTTCAATACCGGCGCCGCCTACGGGCTGTTCAAAGGGGGCGGGAGTCTCATCGCCGTGGCCGCCCTCGTCGCCACCGGATTGATCATCTACGCCCTACGCTCGGTCGAGAAGCGGTATGAGGCGATCACCCTTGGTGCGATCATGGGAGGAGCGCTTGGTAACCTGATTGATCGCATCGCTCGGGGACCAGGCTGGTTTGACGGTGCCGTCGTCGACTGGATCGGAACACCGCTATGGCCAAACTTCAATATCGCAGACAGCGCGATCTCGGTGGGGGCGGTGCTGCTGATCCTGGCGACCTTCCGCCGCCGCTGACGCACGTAGTACCGCCGGAACTGGCCGGAGAGCGGCTGGATAAGGTCATCGCCGTCCTCGCCGGGATAAGCCGGTCGGCCGCCACCCGCCTGGTCGGTGGGGGTGAGGTTGAAGCAGACGGCAGACCGGTCGCCGCCAGCGAGCGGCTGGCGGTCGGGGTGGTCGTCTGCTTTCCGGCGCCCGTTGCCGATGCCCCTCTGCCACCGGATGCCACAGTTCCGTTCACGGTGCGATACGAGGACGAGTGGATCGCCGTCGTGGACAAACCTGCCGGGATCGTCGTGCATCCAGGCGCCGGCCGGGATTTGGGGACGCTGGCCGGCGGCCTCCTGGCCCGCTGGCCCGAAATCCGGGGGGTCGGCGAGGAGGGTAGGTGGGGCATCGTGCACCGTCTCGACCGCGAGACGTCCGGTTTGCTGCTGGTCGCCAAGACCGTCGAGGCGCTCACGGCGCTACAGGCGGCCATCGGCGCTCGAACGGTTTCCCGGGATTACCTCGCTCTCGTGCACGGTCGACTTCACATGAACACGGGTACGATCGATGCGCCCATCGCGCGCGACCCGGATCGGGCGACCCGGATGGCCGTGGTGGCGGAAGGCCGGCCGGCCCGCACTCACTACACCGTGCGGGCTGCCTGGGGAGAGAGGGCTTCGCTGCTGGATCTGGCGCTCGAGACGGGACGAACACATCAGATCCGGGTTCACCTCAGCTCGATCGGCCATCCCGTGTTCGATGATCGCGTGTACGGCAAGGGTGGACCGCGGTCGGGAGCCGGGCGGCTGTGGCTGCATGCACACCACCTGGAGTTAGATCATCCGCTGACCGGCGCCCGCCTGGAGGTCGACGCCCCGCGCCCGGATGACCTGGCACGGTCACTCGAAACGCTCGGCGAACCCGACTACGGGTCAATCCACGGCTGACGAAGAGACCCCGGCCTTTCGAGCTCCCTAGTTGAAAAACGTGGCGGCGAGATCGTAGAGGTCCGGATCTACTCCCCGGATGCTCTCGCAGGCCTCACCGAGCGGTATCGCCGTCATCTTGTCGCCTCGCACGGCAACCATGACCCGGGTCTCGCCGGCCATGGCCAGGTCGACGGCAGCCGCCCCGAACCGGGTCCCCAACACCCTGTCGAAGGCCGTCGGGGTTCCGCCCCTCTGGAGATGGCCGAGAACCGTCACTCTCGTCTCGAAACCAGTCCGTTGCTCCAATTCCGGAGCGATCTGGTAGGCAACACCACCGAGACGTTCGAACCCGAACGCATCGATCGACAGGTTCACTTCACGCCCGGCAGGAGGAGGAACGCCCTCTGCTACGACCACCACCGAGTATGTGCGCCCGCGGCGGTGCCGTTTCTTGATCATGCCGGCGATGTCGTCGAGGTCGTACGGGACTTCCGGGATGAGCAGAGCGTCGGCTCCTCCGGCGATGGCCGCGTAGGTGGCGATCCACCCCTTCGTCCTTCCCATCACCTCGACGAGCATGATCCGGTTGTGTGATTCTGCCGTCGTGGCGATCCGATCCACGGCATCGGTGGCGATGCTCAGCGCGGTGTCGAAGCCGAAGGTGTAGTCGGTGGCGGCGATGTCGTTGTCGATCGTCTTCGGGACGCCGATGACCTGAAGGCCGTCTTCCGACAGCTTCAATGCAGTGCGGAGGGTGCCGTCACCGCCGATGACGATCAAAGATTCGATGCCGTTTCGTTCGATCGTTCCGCGCACGCTCTCATATCCGTCGCCGTGCACGTAGGGATCCTTGCGGGAGGTGCCGAGGATGGTCCCACCACGCTGGAGGATGCCGCGCACGTCATCGCGGTCGAGCGGGCGCGTACGGCCTTCCATCAACCCTTCCCATCCGTTGAGCACGCCGACTACCTCGGCGTCGTGGTGTTCGGTTGCACGGCTGACTACCGCTCGAATAACCGCGTTGAGCCCGGGGCAATCCCCTCCGGCCGTGAGAACGCCGATGACCCCGCTCATCAGTACAGGAACATCGGTTTGCCGCTGACATGACGGACTTTGGGTCGGTACTCGTCCCGGTCGTAGAGCTCGTCGATGTCCACTCGTTTCAAGCCTTCGGTGGTGACTGAAATCGGTACGCTCGTATAGGTTCCGCCGCGCAGCGCAACCATCCGTCCGGTTGCTCCCTCCATGGCCAGGTCCGCCGCCATTACCGCGTAGTTGATCGCCACCATCAGGTCCAGCGAATCGGGGCTTCCCGAGCGCATCAAGTAGGCGAGGCGCTGCTCGATGATCGAGATACCGGTCCGTTCCTTGATCAACTGTGCGGTGATATCTCCGATACCTCCGAGCTTGCGATGTCCAAACGCATCGGCCTCACCTCGTTCAACGATGTCGCCACCGATCAACTGGGCTCCTTCGGAGATCGTCAATATCGCGTAGTTGCTCGGGTTCTTGGCCCGGTCTTCAACCAGGAAGTTGCACAAACGATCGATGTCGAACGGAACCTCTGAGATGACGGCCCGATCCACGCCGGAGAGGTAGGCCGTGACGAGCGAGGTCTCGCCGCTGTTGCGTCCGAACAACTCGACGACGGCGATCCGCTCGTGGGATCCGGTGGCGGTACGCAGGTTCGTGATGAACTGCACGCCGCGGGTGACTGCAGTGGAGAACCCGATGCAGTACTCGGTCCCGTGCACGTCGTTGTCCATCGTCTTGGGGATGGCGATGACCGGGAAGCCTTCTTCGTGGAGGCGCTGACCGAACGACAGGGTGTCATCGCCGCCGATCGGGATGAGGACGTCGAGTTTCTGGTCCTCCAGCACCCGCAGAGCGTGGTTGGTGAAGTCGTGGGGTCCTTCACCGCTGATCTGGTCCTGGAGGAAGTCGGGAACATCCTTGGTGCGGACCCGCTGGGGGTTCGTGCGTGACGTGTGCAACATGGTGCCGCCGGTGCGGTCGATCGTTCTCACGACATCCGGGCTCAATGTCAGGTAATGCCGGGCAGCCGAGTCGGGATCCGCCGGATTGTGTTCCAGCACCCCGCCCCAGCCGCGCCGGATGCCGATAACCTCATGGCCCTGCTCGGCCACGCGGTTGACCACCGCCTTTATGCATGGGTTGAGGCCGGGGACGTCGCCTCCTCCGGTCAGAATGCCGATACGCATGGTGAACTCCGATTGTGCCTTCTGTCGTGTGGTTCTGAGTCATCTGGTCGCGTTTGCGCGACCAGATCATCCAGCCTGGTAGACGTCGACGAAGCGACGGTAGTTGGCGGAGATCGAATCGACGGCCTCTGCGCGGCTCATCTTTCCATCCTTGTAGCCCTCGACGCCTGCCCACCAGATCGACCGGCCGATGGCAAATCCTGCGTAGCCGGGCACGCCGGATCCCATCCGCAGCCAGTGGTCGACCTTGGCATCGTCTGCACCACGGCCGAGGACGACGGCGATGACGTCATCGCGTCCACCGGATCTGACGAGATCGGACAGCAGCTCACAGTTGCGCCGGCGGTCGAGACCTTCGATCTTCCAGATATCAGGCTCCACGCCGGCATCGAGGATCTGTCGGATCGCTTGGAGGGTGAGATACGGGCGGGCCTCCGAGTCGTAGTCGGCAGCCGACCCGACGAGAGCAAGTTGTTGGTCGGTCGGCGGCACCAGCAACTCGAAGAGGTAGGTACGTCCCTTGTCGCGTAACCAGTCGCCTAGTCGCTTCAGGCGCTCGCCCTGGATGCGGTTGTCCTCCGGAGCATCGTCCGGGTTCCAGCGGACGAGCACCTTCGAGAACTCAGGGTCGAAGCGCTCAATGTGGTCTCCGAACTCGTCGCCGTACTCGAAATCGAAGAGAGGTTGGCCGGACGACTCGACCGGCATCGCCAGCTTGATGCCCCTCTGCTTGGCATCGCGGGCCACATCGGCACCCATCTCCTCATCGACGAGCACACCGACGAGGTCCGGGGAGAGCCCGTCGTCGACTGCCTTGAGGGCGCCTTCGTATACGAGACGCTTGGCGTCCTGGAGGGCCGCTTGCTCGTCGGCGGTGGCATCGCGACCGCTGATCCCGAACATCTTCGACTTGAAACTTCCCCGGTGATCGAAGGCGAGGATGAACAACTCGTCACTCATTTGGTTTCTCCCTTGAGGCTTTGGACGACAACAACTGTAGTGGCCGCGCCTATGAGTGAGGATACGCATGTCCGCTGTTCGATTAGCGTGGTCGACCATGGAAACGGGTACCGTCTGCTATCGCCATCCAGATCGAGAGACCCTCCTGGGCTGCGCTACGTGCGGCAAGCCGATCTGCATCGAGTGTGCCGTCGACACCCCAGCAGGTCAGAAGTGTTTCGAATGCGCCCGCCCGGCCGCCCGGCAGGTCACGGCCAGACAACTGCTCAACCGACCAACTCCTGTGTCGTTCGGATTGATCGGAGTGGCGGTCGTGCTGTTCCTGGCGCCTCGGGTCGTGCCGGGTCTGGCCGAACCGACGGTGCAATGGGCACGGGACCTGATCGAACAGAACGCCGCCCAGGCCAACTGGCTGGTCGCGGACGGAGAGTGGTGGCGAGTCCTCACCGCCGCGTTTCTGCACGGGAGTTCGACTCACCTTCTGTTCAATATGTGGGCGTTGTACGTGTTTGGGCCCGAACTCGAACGACAGATCGGCTCGTCTACGTTCGCGGTCCTGTACCTGTCGACGGCCGCCGCCGGGGGAGCGGCCGCGTATTTCCTCAGCGCCGAGTTCACGGTGCTCGTCGGCGCCTCCGGGGCCATTTTCGGGCTATTCGGAGTTTGGCTGGTCGGGTCCTGGCGGGTGCGGCATACACGAGCAGGCGCCGCCCTCTACCGTCAGCTCGTCATCCTGCTGGGCATCAACGCGGTGTTCTCGTTCGTCGTACCGCGGATCTCCTGGCAGGGCCACCTGGGCGGATTCCTGGCCGGCCTCGTCATCGGTTATCTGTGGGGCCTGGTCCCGAAAAAGACGACGATGAACCGGACGGCCATCGCCGCCGCGATCGGACTCGTAGCTTTGTTCCTGGTCATCTTCGTCTGATGGAGGTCGGGGCGACTGGAGACGCGAAATGAACCTCTCGCCTCGCGATTCAGGGACCGGGCCAACTGCTACAGTCGGGAATCCCACTGATGTAGTTCGGACCCATGGACCGCGATAGCTTCGCTAACCTCCACGTTCACACAGAGTTCTCGATGCTCGACGGTGCGGCGCGGGTCAAGGATCTGGTAGCCGCCGTGAAAGCCGACGGGCAACCGGCGGTTGCGATCACGGATCACGGTGTCATGTACGGCGTCGTCGACTTCTACAAGGCTGCGACCGGCGCCGGCATCAAGCCGATCATCGGGGTCGAAGCCTATGTGACACCGGGCAGCAGGTTCGATCGGCCCGCCCGCGCCGAGAATATCCGGCATCACATGACGTTGCTCGCAGAGAACCAGACCGGCTACCGCAATCTCATGCAACTCGTCAGCAAGTCGTACCTCGAGGGCTACTACTACAAGCCACGGATGGATGTCGAACTGCTCAGCCGTTACTCCGAGGGCATCATCGCCACCTCCGGCTGCCTCGGCGGCCACGTGCCGAGCCTGCTAGCTCCGGACGCCTCGCGGGAAGAGGGCAACACGCAGCTGAGCAGGGATTTCGACGGCGCCGTCGAGGCTGCCGCGATGTATCAGGACATCTTCGGCCGCGACAACTTCTTCATCGAGCTGGGGGATCATGGGATCGAGGCGCAGCGACGAATTCTGCCCGATCTCGCGGATATCTCGCGCAAGCTCGGCGCTCCGCTGCTGGCTGCCAACGACTCTCACTACATCACCGCCGAGGATGCGGCCGCCCACGATGTGCTCCTGTGCATTCAGACCGGTTCGACACTCGACGATCAGAATCGATTTCGATTCGAGGGATCCGGCCTCTACGTGAAAACCGCGGCGGAGATGCGATCCCTGTTCCCGGAGGAGCGCTTCCCCGGTGCTCTCACCAACACGTTGTGGGTCGCCGAGCGGGCCAACGTGGAGCTGGAGTTCGGCAACTTCCTGTTGCCGGTATTCCCCGTTCCAGAGGCGCACACAGAGCAGTCATTCCTTCGAGAGCTGGTCGAGGAGGGGGCCAGGGTCCGGTACGGCGATCCGGTGCCGGATGATGCTCGGGAGCGAATCGAACACGAACTACGCATCATCGACGACATGGGTTTTCCCGCCTACTTCCTCATCGTGTGGGATCTCATTCGCTATGCCCGCCAGCAGCGGATCCGCGTTGGACCTGGTCGCGGTAGTGCGGCCGGTTCCATCGTTTCGTATTGCCTGCGGATCACCGACCTCGATCCGCTCCAGTACGGCATGATCTTCGAGCGGTTCCTCAATCCCGGCCGCCGGGAGATGCCCGACATCGACATGGACTTCGATGAACGCTATCGCGGCGAAATGATTCGATACGCAGCAGAGAAATACGGGTCCGACCACGTTGCTCAGATCATCACCTTCTCCACCATCAAGGGGAAGCAGGCCATTCGCGACGCCGCCCGGGTCCTGGGACATCCATACGGCCTCGGGGACCGGGTTGCCAAGCTGATGCCTCCGGCGATTCTCGGCAAAGAGCCTTCGCTGGAGCAGTGTCTGACGCCCCCGGCGTTGGAGGCCGACGTCACCGTCAAAGACTGGTTTTCCAATGCGGCGGGCTTGCGGGAGGCCTATGAGGCCGAGGCAGAAGTCCGTCAGGTGGTCGATGCCGCCAAAGGCCTCGAAGGACTTCGCAGGCAGGATTCAATCCATGCGGCGGCAGTCGTCATTGCTCCGGAGCCCCTGACCGGACTCGTGCCCATCCAGCAGAAGGGCGAAGGCGCCGAGATCGTCACGCAGTACGAGATGCACGGAATTGCCGACCTCGGCCTGCTCAAGATGGACTTCCTCGGTCTTCGCACACTGGCGATCATTGAGCGGACGCTGGAGTTGATCGAGGCATCCGGTGGCGGGATCATCGACATAGACAGTGTCCCGCTGGACGATCCGGAGACCTTCGAGTTGATCCGAAACACAGACACCGTTGGTGTTTTCCAGTTGGAGGGCTCTGCGATGCGGTCGCTGATCCGCTCGCTTCAACCGGAAACATTCGATCACATCGTTGCCACCAACGCATTGTTTCGTCCCGGTCCCATGGGTCAGAACATGCACTACGAATACGCAGAGCGCAAGAACAACCGAAAGCCGGTTGAGTACCCGCATCCCGCCACCAAACCGTTCCTCGAATCTACGTACGGGATAATCGTCTACCAGGAACAGGTCATGCAGGTCGCCCGCGACCTGGCCGGCTACTCGATGGCCGAAGCCGACAACCTCCGCAAGGCGATGGGTAAGAAGATCAAATCGGTGATGAATGCCGAGAAGCAGAAATTCGCGGAGGGGTGCGCGGCGCAGGGTCACCCGGTGAATCTCGGTCGGGAGCTGTGGGATGCCATCGAACCGTTCGCCGGCTACGGCTTCAACATCCCGCACAGCGCCTGTTACGCCTATATCGCATTTCAGACGGCCTACCTCAAGGCTCACCATCCGGCCGAATACATGGCGGCCATCCTCACCTCGACCAAAAAGGACAAAGACCGAACCGCCCTTTACTTGGGCGAATGCCGGAACATGGGTTCGGGCGTGCTGGTGCCGGATGTGAACGAATCCGAGGTTGATTTCACAGTGCGCTCCGGCAAGATCCGGTTCGGTCTCTCGGCGATACGCAACGTGGGGGAAGGCGTTGTGGAGAGGATCATCGAGGCGCGGACTTTGGGAGGGCCGTTCATCGATTTCCAGGACTTCGTGGACCGCGTCGACGTCTCCGCGCTCAACCGCCGGACCGTGGAATCGCTCATCAAGGCCGGCGCGTTCGATGCGCTCGGATTGGCTCGGAAGGGACTGATCCTGACGTTCGAGCAGATACTCGAATCAACGATTGCCCGCAGACGCAAAGAGGATCTCGGTCAGTTCAGCCTCTT
The DNA here is from genome assembly GCA_029210695.1 of Acidimicrobiia bacterium. NCBI lineage: Bacteria > Bacillati > Actinomycetota > Acidimicrobiia > Acidimicrobiia bacterium. Next base: position 30,997 of record JARGFH010000001.1, on the reverse strand, counting down.
CGGCGGCGAGCAAGAGGTCTTCTCCGACGTCGTCGAGATTCCGGATGACGAGTGGGACAAACGGACGAAACTCGGATTCGAGAAGGAGATGCTGGGCCTGTTCATCTCCGACCATCCGTTGCTCGGTGTCGAGGGGCTGTTGCGACGTGTCGTCACCTGCGGTATTCCGGATCTGATGGAACTCACCGACGGGGCGTCTATCACGGTTGGTGGTCTGGTTTCGGGCATCAATCGCCGCTTCACCCGTAACGGTGATCAGATGATCTACTTCACCATTGAGGATCTGGCCGGTTCCGTCGAAGTCGTTGCATTCCCGCGCACCGTCAACGAGTGCGGACCGCTGATTCGCGAGGATGCAATTCTGCTGGTGAAGGGTCGCCTCGACCATCGTGGAGATGATGTCAAGGTCATGGCCTACGGCATCGAGGAACCGCAACTCGATCCCGACGGCGCGGTGACGCTCGAGATTCCCGCCCGCTTGCTCTCACCCGAGCGGGTCAAGCAATTGAAGGATGTGTTGATCAACCATCCGGGTCAAGCCCCCGTGTATCTCCACATGACGACGGACACCGGCCACAAGGTGTTGAAGCTGGGCGACGACCACCGCGTCGAGCCGCGCAGCGACCTCTATGCGGAGCTGCGCGAGCTCTTCGGACAGAAATCGATACTCTAGAGCCGCAGGCTCCTTCAGAACCCCAGGACTTCCAGGCCCTCAGACCTGATGAACAACTCGTCCAGCGCGTGAAGGCTGGTCGGGCTCTCTGGTTGCCAGGGGACCGTTGCCAGGGCCGTCTTGTGGTGGGCTGCGAACTCTCCGCGATGCGCCGCTTGTCGTATTGCTTCAGACGACCATCTGCGCAGATTGTCGGCCAGAACCGGAGGCGTGTCTGCCGGTGCCCGCCCCGTCATCCAGGAGTCTGGGAGCGATCGATTGAACACAACCAGTTCCGGGCGGCTGGCGACCTTGGGGAGCTCACGGAAGAATCGCTCCGCTTCTCGCAAGGGCGCCGGATCTGCGGTCGTCACGACGAGAGTCGATGCCTGCCGGAAGTGCCGCTCGATGGCGGCCGCTCGCCGGGAAACACTGTCGTGGGTTGTGCGGAGATCAAACAGGAACTCGGCCACTCTTTCGAGTAGATCGGAGCCGAGCACTGCGCTCGCCATCCGAAGGGCCGGACGTCCGGCGATTCGGAACAAGCTGCGTCGACCCGGAAGCGGGCCACCGGTGATCCAGCGGATGAGGCGTCCACCGACGAGATCGCGGGTCTCCGCCGGCGCAGTGAAAAACTCGATGCCGCCGGCCGCCGGTGGAGTATCCACGACCACCACATCCCACTCGCCGCTCTCCAGATGGTCGGCCATCCGTTCAGCGGCGGCATACGACTGGCTGGCCGGGAAATGTCTGGCGGCCACCCGGAAGAACTCGGAGGATACGAGCCGTTCGGCTACCTCCGGATCGGCATGGCGTCGTGCAACCGCATCCCACGAATGCTCGGCGTCGAGCATTGCCCCCCAGAGAAGGTCGAGTTCCGCATTGGCGGTTGGAACCGCTCCGAGCGTTCCGACACCAAGCGCGTCTGCCAGACGCCGGGCCGGGTCTACGGTGAGGGCGAGTGTGCGTCTTCCCGACCGGGCGGCCCGGACGGCGATGGCAGCCGACAGCGTGGTCTTGCCGACGCCGCCCGCTCCGGTGACGAGAATTGCCCTGGTCACAGCGACCCCAACAGATCGGCGAGTCGCTCGGCCACCTCGGCCGGCCCGGTTACTCCGAACAAATACGGCAACCGGGGTCCATCCGGTGTTTGTTTGAGCCACTTCGTTTGTTCCTCGACCAGGCCGTGGTGGAGCACCGCCGCTTCGTGCACGGCTCCCTGCGAGGGGCCGGTCGACACAGGAACTCCCATCGGTTCCAGGACACGATTCGTGATGACCGACTTCGTGGTGATCAGCTTCGAATTCTGAAGCCAGATCATCGCCTCGGCCGTTTCCAGGGCCGGCAGTTCTTCGGCAAGCGTGACCAGCACCAGGGCAGATCGGGCCGGATCGGCGAGGATGTCGGCCATCCAGGCCGCCTGGTCGCGAATCCGGCCGGTTGGCACCAGATCCGAAACCGTGCGAGGGGCGCGCAGATGCGAACCGATTTGGCCGATCGGTGGGCCGTCTGCCACGACGAGATCCCAGGTGTCCCCGCGACGCACCTCATAGAGCACCTTGCCCATCGTGACAATCTCGCGGATGCCGGGGGCGGCTGAGGCGAGCGCATCGAAGGCGCTGGCCAGCGGACCCAGTCTGGCGAATTTGGGGATGCCGACCTGGAGGCGCAGGTATTCATCGAGGGCGGCCGGGCGCTCGACCTGCAGCGCCGACAGGCCGCTGCGAATCTCGTGGGCGTTCGGTCCAAGGGTCTCGACGCCCAGGTGCTCGCCCAGGCCGCCTGATTCGGTCATGGAAATGGCCAGGGTCCTGCGTCCGGCCCTTACCGCGCGCAGTGCGATGGCTGCTGCCACAGCCGACCGGCCTACCCCTCCCTTTCCGGTGACTACGACGAGCCGCAACGAATCCATCGGGGTCAGGGTAGTGGTGCCGGGCCACCCCTCAGACCGATCGAACGAACCGTCGACGCGATAGCCTGAGGGGACGCAAGTGGATGGAGTTCACCTCATGGCAGAGTTTGACGTCGACCAGTTCATCGCCCGCTTCAAGGCCCGGGCCGATGCCGTGAAGGACCGAAACCTCCCACCGGTCGCCGGTCCCGAGCGCCAGCGCCTCATCGATCAGGCCGAGGCCGACTTCATGGACTTCTCGCTGGTTGCCAAGGCTTCTTGGGCGGTTGAGGAGGGGAAGCTGGTGTTTCGGATCCCCCTGGGAGGCGAGTAGGTACCTGGCAATCGGCAATTGGCAATTGGCAATTGGCAATTGGCCCTGTGTTGTATCCGCACTTCGGCAGAGAGCGCTACTCCCTGGTTGCTCGTTTTGCCTCTAGCCGGCGTTCTTCGTTGAGGCGTTCGAGGCCGGGGTCCGAGTAGTCGACGAACTGCATGGCGTCGGCGATGATCTCATGTCCGGCAACGTCCCTGATCTGGCGATGCATCTCCTGACAGACGCGCCGGTAGCTGGGATGTCCCGCCGGTTGCGTGCGCAGCTCGAGGAGGTGGAACGCCTCCCTGGCGTTCATCTCGATCATGTAGCGGATGCGGAAGGCGAACGGGACTACGTACTGAGCAACGTCCGCGTTTGAGGCGGCGCGCACCTGCTCGGAGAGAACGGAAGCGCGCTGCATGAGCGCGTCCCACTCATCGAGTAGTCCTGCCTCGGCGACCTCCACCGGCGTGTCGTAGCCGAATCGGGTGGTCAACCGCTGCCACTCAATGGTGAGCATCCGGTGCCGCTGAAGATCTCGGAAGGCGCCGTAGTCGGACAGGATGTCGAATCGGTAGGAGACGCGTTCCATGGCCCGACCCGGTTTGTGCCGCCGGTTGCTGCGATCGCCGACATAGGCTCGGAGAATGCGCGCCCGTTCCTCAATCGGGAGCCGCTCGACGTGTCTCAGGAGCTGCGCATCCGGCAGTCCGGTGGAGGCGTAGAGGGCGGCGGCGGCGATCTTGAGCTCTGCGTCTTGATCCCAATCGACGAGGGTGACTTCATCGGTTTCCTCCGGCTGCTCGTCGAGTGAGCCGGCGATGTCTGCCATTGCGCCGGCCGAGGCGGCGAGGTAGTTGCTCCAGGCAATACCCCGCTCGGGAAGATCTACCCGTTTCATGAAGGCCGGTATTTGTTTGCGGAGCTCGTCGAGCATCATTGCCCCGTATGTGCGCACCTCGGTGAGTGGATGGGCCTGCATTCTCACGAGGGCCATTTCGTAGGCCTGGCCCGTGCCGTAGATGCCAACGTTGGACTGCGTGGCAGCCGGCAGGATCCCGCGGACCGTGTCGTATGCCTTGGCACGGATCGTTGAGCGCCAGACGAAGTCGCTATCGGCGGTCTGCTGCGGGTAGATGGCGGCGAAGTGATCTACGAGCCGTTCAACCGCCTTCGAATAGAAGGTGAAGATCTGCTCCATGTATTCCGTGAAGGAGTCTCCCAGTCCGGCATCCTTGATCTCGTCGGGGATGAAATATCGGTAGCGCTCTCCAAGCGGACGGTCGTAGGCGATATAGCGGGTGCTTTGTTCGAGATAGGCGGCGATTCTGCCCCACTCGAGCACTTTCGTGAGCACGTTGGAGGCTTGTTCGCAGGCGAGGTGCACGCCGCCCAGCTGGGCTACAGAGTCGTCGCCGTATTCGAAGAACACTCGATCGTAGAGCTCCTCCGCCCGCCGGAACTTGATGATGGAGTCTTCGTTCTGGAGCGTGGCAGCAATGGCCTCGATGCCGAGGTCGGCATTGGCGACGAATTCGTCGAGGAACAACCTGCGGACGGACTTGTGGGTTCGTGAGTATCTGGCGAACAACGCGCCCTTGACGACCTCGGGAAGATTGATGAGGCCGAAGACCGGTCGGTCGGTGTTGGTGAAGAATCGACCCAGTATGGCGGCCTCCGCCGGGGTGAATGGCTCTTCGTAGTAGGCGCTCACGGAGCGCGATAGTACCGGAGAGGGAACCAAGACGGGGTAGCCTGCCGTTGCTATGAGCGTGTTCTGGTTGAGATTCGTCATCGCCGCGTTGTTGCTGGCCGTGGTAGCCGTTGCGGCTGTGCCGCTCCTGGTACTGCTCGACCTTGCCTCGGGCGGTACCGGATACGGTCTGTGTGGCGATGGTTTGTCCGGATGTGCGACCGGCTATGCGTCCGGACCTGAGCTGGCGATCGGGCTGGCGTTATTGCTGTTCGGGCTCACCGCAACGTTGCGAGTGATGATGAGGATTGTTCGTCGCGCAGAGCGTCGCAAGGAGATCGCCGAGGCGACCAGGAGGCTGGCGGCGCCGCGCTGATCATCAGTGGGCGGGGCTGACGGCCTCGGCCGCCGGGATCTCGTCGGTGTCCTTTGTGGTGGTCAGCACCACGTAGATCGCACCGAGGATGAGGATCGAGCCGATCCATCCGCGGGCCGTGAGCCGCTCGCTCAGCAACCAGGCCGCAAACACGACCGCAAAAACGGGTTCGAGCGCCAGCAACATGGCGGTACGAGCCGGCCCCACCACAGTCTGAGCCCACACCTGCAGGATGAAGGCGCCGCCGCTCACGGCCAGGCCGGTGAGCAGGAGAGCCGGAAGATCCGACGAGGTCGGGAAGGGGAGTCCCTCGAAGACGGCCGATACCGCCAGTGCCGCAACGGCGGTGAAGAGCAACTGCACCGCCGCAAACGGCACAACCGGGTGGCGATAGGCGACTCGCGACATCACCACGATGTGCCCGGCAAAGGCCACGGCACATCCGACCGTCATCAGGTCCCCGCTCTGGAGGCGGAAGGACTCGTCGATTGTCAGCAATGCCAATCCGGCAATCGCCACACCGGCACCGATCGTGGTCCAGACGCCCGGTCTCCGCCGGGTGACGGCAGCCGCCAGGAGAGGGGTGAGCACGACATACAGGCCGGTGATGAGTCCCGAGTTCGAGGCGGACGTAAGGGAGAGCCCCCAGGTTTGAAGTGCGAACCCGGCAAACAGCAGGACGCCGGCCAGGAGCCCGTCCTTCCAGATCCGGCTTCCGCGCGGCCAGGCCAGCAACAGCAATGCGAGGGCGCTGATCAGGAAACGCCACCCGACGAAGGCGAGGGGAGGGAGTGAGGCGATGGCCTCTTTGATCACGACGAAGGTCGCCCCGAACAAGAGGGCGGCGACGGCGAGCGCGAGATAGGCGATAGGGGGACGGCGCATGGATAGAGAGGTTAGGTATCCCCGTCGAACATGCCGTCGAGTTCGTGCACAACGACATAGAGGCCGTAGGCGGTAGCCGCCTCGCTTCCGTTGGCTTCCAGGGATCCCGACAACCTGAGTTTCCGGCCGCGCCGATCGTCGAGGCGTCCGCGCAGACGCAAAGCGGAACCGTCGATTGCGACCGGTTTTCGATACCGGACTTCCAGGGTGGCCGTGACGATGAACACCTGCTCGCCGACCATACCGGTCCAGGCGAGGATTTCATCGAGGGCGGCGGCGGCGATGCCTCCGTGGAGGACGCCGGGGCCGCCGCCATGCTCGATACGTGGGGTGAATTCGGCTACGAGATATTCGCCATCGAGTCGGAAGCCGTCCACGCCGAGTCCGAGCGGATTGGCGCGGCCGCAGGCGTAGCAACCATCGTCGAAATGCTTCCTGATGCGATCGGCGAGATCTGTGAGGTCAGCCGGCAATCTCGACACCGCCACCGTCGAGCGAGGTGATGCCAACCAGTGCGTGTACATCCCACCCGTGGGACTCGAGGAGTTCGCGCCCTCCCGCAAACGTCTTTTCGATGGCGAAAATGGCCCCAACAACTTCGCAACCTGCTTCCTCGGCGATCTCACCCAGCGAGGTAGCGGTTCTGCCGCCGGCCAGGAAGTCATCGACGATGGCCACCCGGAGGCCCGGCTCGAGGACGCGGCGGGCGACCTCGACCCGGTATTCGGCGCCTTTGGTCGGAGAGGAGACCTCCCGTGAGAACGTGTAGCGCTCGCCGGGGCCGAGATACTTCTTGGCGTACACCATCGGGATGCCCATCTCCCGGCTGGCTGCCAGTGCGGGGGGAATGCCGCTGGCCTCTGCGGTGAGAATCAGGTCCGGGTTCTTGTCGGTCAGCCAGGCGGCGATGTCGAGGCCGACCGCCGCCATCACCTCGGGGTCGACGCGGTGGTTGAGGAAACGATCCACCATGAGGAGGTCGCCCTTGACCTCTCCGTACCGAGCGATGGCTTCGCGCAGGTTCACGGGCGGAAGAGTAACAAGTGTCGGGTGACGGGTAGCTGCGCGCAAAGCGGTTTCGCCAATTGCCCATTACCCGAGCGCTAGCCTCCCGCCGCATGGCACGCGGTCACGAACGAGCAGACGGCACTACTCCCACCCAGGTCGAGAGGGCCCACGCTCGCAAGATCGGTGACCGGCTCTCCCGCCGTTATCCGGTGATCGGCACAGCACTCGACTACGGCAGCCCGTGGCAGCTCCTGGTGGCGACGGTGCTGTCGGCCCAGACGACGGACGAGAACGTGAACAAGGTCCTTCCCGTGTTGTTTAACCGCTATCCGACGGCCGACGATCTGGCCGGCGCCGATCCGGAAGCCGTTGAAGCGATCGTATTCTCGACCGGCTTCTACCGGCAGAAGACGAAGTCGATCATTGCGCTCGCCTCCGATCTCGTTGAAAAGTATGAGGGCGAGGTGCCGATCGATATCGATGAGCTCACCACGCTGCGAGGAGTCGGCCGCAAAACGGCCAGCGTGGTCCTGGCAGAGGCATTCGGGGTGCCTGCCATCGCCGTCGATACCCATGTGAAGCGCCTCTCGAACCGGCTCGGGCTGACCACGGCTTCCGATCCGGCCAAGATCGAGGCCGACCTCAAAGCGTTGTTTCCCAAGAGCAGGTGGCTGAACTTGTCCATGCAGATGATCCAGTACGGCCGTGACATCTGCGATGCTCGCAAACCCCGGTGTTTCGAGTGCGGCCTCGTCGATATTTGTCCATATCCGGACAAGCGGATGAGTGAGTAGCCGGCATTCGGGATCAACCGACGGGGGAGCGCGGTTCTCGTCTGCCGAGGTTATCGGTTATAGGTCATAGGTTGTGGGTTCTGGCGCGTTGCGATGGTGGCAGGGGCGGTGCTCGGCCAATCAGCAACTGCCAATTGCTCGATGCCGGAGCCAGATCCGGATGAGCGCGACCGGCCTTCCTGGCCCGTTACGGCCGGGCGCCGATCGGTGGCCGAACCTTAACGGCTTCGAAACATGTCGAGGATCTGGGAAGATCTCAGCACACAAACCGGTTGGTTGTCGCATATGGAAATCACGCTTGTCGGCGCGTTCGTCGCCGGACTCTTCTCATTCGTTTCACCGTGTGTCCTGCCGTTGCTGCCGGGCTACTTGAGCCTGATGTCGGGGTACTCGGTTGCCGACCTCCAGGACAACTCAGCATCCTGGAAGAGAATGCTGGGCGTCACCAGCCTGTTCGTCCTCGGATTCACCGTTGTGTTCGTAGCGCTCGGAGCGGGTGCTACCAGCATCGGCGGATGGCTCCAGCGCAACAGTGTCGGCCTGTCGAAGGTAGCCGGATGGATGGTCCTGGCGTTCGGCATTTTGATCATGCTGACCGCGCTGCAGAAGGGCGGGAGGCTGACGTCGTGGATGATGCGCGAGCGCCGAATGCACGTGAACACCGGAAAGATGGGCTTGCTCGGCCCGCCGATCATGGGGGTCGCTTTCGGGTTTGCCTGGACACCGTGTATCGGGCCGATCCTCGGCGGAATCCTCCTGGTCGCTTCAGCCCAGGAAACGGTGGCGCAAGGCATGGTGCTGTTGTTCGTCTATGCGATGGGCCTCGGCGTCCCCTTCGTCATTGCCGGAGTGGGGATGAGCGCCACGTTCAAGGCTATGACCTTCATGCGGAAATACCTGCGACCGATCAATGTCGCATCGGGGTTGCTCCTGGTCGGGTTCGGTGTGGTGATGATCACCGGCAACCTGACGCGCATTGCCTCGTGGATGCTCGACGTGTTCGGCGACACCCCCATCGGCAACTTCATCAACGAGTCCACCTAGTCGCGAGTCGCGAGTACCCGCGACTAGCAACCCGCGACTCGCGACTACGCTCCGCGCATGACCCCTGATCGCTCCACCTTCCTGGAACTCGCCGGGCAGTATGCGGTTGTTCCGGTGTCGATGCAGGTTCTCGCCGACCGGGAGACCGCCGTTACTGCCTACGAGAAACTGGTGGGAGACGAGCCGGGATTCCTGCTGGAGTCCGTCGAAGGTGGCGAGCGATGGGCCCGTTGGTCGTTCGTCGGTTGGAATCCCGAATACACGCTGTCGGCGCGCGGGGGTGTGTCGAAAATCGACCGTCCGGAAATCGAGCTTCCTCCCGGTAACCCTCTCGAAGTCCTCGAGAGCCTCATCTCCGGGTTGTCGGCGGCTCAGTACGACGGGCTTCCTCCGCTTCACACGGGAGCGGTCGGCTGGCTCGGCTACGACGCCGTTCGATATGTGGAGCATCTCCCCGACAGCCCTCCGGACGACCGGGGCCTTCCTGAGATGGTCTGGCAGTTCGTCGGTTCGCTGGCCGCTTTCGATCGGATGGCGCAGCGAATCACTCTGGTGCGCAATGTGTTCGTCGGCGATGACCCTGAAGCTCAGTACGAACGGGCGATCGCCGATCTCCAGGAAGCTGCCGCCCGGCTCGGCGAACCGTCCGGCTACACCGTCAGAAGGGCCGACTGGGAGTCGGCCCCTCCGGTCGCCCGCTCAACGCTCGACCGGGAGCCGTTCGAGGCTGCCGTCCGCCGCGCTAAGGAATACATCGTCAAGGGCGACGCTTTTCAGATCGTCATCAGCCAGCGTCTCGAAGTTCCCTTCGACGGCGACACCTTCGCCGTCTATCGAGCCCTGCGGATGATCAACCCTTCGCCCTACCTCTTCTATCACCGGCATCCTGAAGTGACGGTTATCGGATCCTCTCCGGAGCTGATGACGAGGGTGCGAGGGGGAGTCGTTTACTCCCGACCGATTGCCGGCACCCGGCCGCGAGGAGCAACTCTCGGGGAGGACGAGCGACTCGCTGAGGAACTCCTCGCCGACCCCAAGGAGCGGGCAGAGCATGTGATGCTCGTAGATCTCGCTCGCAACGACATCGGCCGCGTGTGTGAGTACGGCACAGTGGCTGTGGACGATCTGATGGTGATTGAACGCTATTCACACGTCATGCACATCGTTTCCGGGGTTTCCGGGAAACTACGGTCCGGCATCGGGCCGGTTGAGGTGGTGCGCGCCACGTTCCCGCACGGCACGGTGTCGGGTGCTCCCAAAGTGCGGGCGATGGAGATCATCGACGAACTGGAACCCGTGGCGCGCGGCCCCTACGCCGGCGCGGTCGGGTACATCGACTTCTCGGGCAACATCGATACCGCCATCTGCTTGCGCACGGTGGTGGCGGCCGCCGGCAAGGCGTGGGTCCAGGCCGGCGCCGGGCTCGTGGCCGACAGCGAACCGTCTGCAGAATATGACGAGACCATGAACAAAGCCGCCGCCGCCCTGGCGGCAATCGCGGGAGCCGACCATGTCTGATGCCTCGTTCGGAGATGTCACCGCCGAATACCTCGCCATCCGGCGGGGGGCCGGTCTGGTGTCCGGCAGCCATGAGGCGGTGCGAGTGGTGGGGCCGGATGCGATCTCCTTCCTGCAGGGATTGCTCAGCCAGGATCTCAGCGGACCGGCCGGGACGGTGGTGCGTTCACTGCTCCTCACGCCGCAGGGCAAGCTACGGGCCCTGCTCTGGGCTCTGATCGGCGAGGGCGAGGTTGTCCTCATCGCCGATGCCGGTTCAGGTGAGACGGTGGCCTCTGATCTCGGGCGGTATCGCATCCGGGTCGACGTGGAGATCGAACGCGAGAGGAGCCCCGTCCTCGAGCTGTGGGGCCCTGCGTCGGCAGGAGTCCTCGAGAGGGCAGGCATCTCCGCTCCCGGCGGTTGGCGGCCTTTCACCGGTGGATGGGTGGCGCGAGCCGGACTTGCCGGACTCGACCGTTACCTGCTGACCGGCGTTGATCCGGCCCGACTCCTCACCGCCGGAGCCGTCCGGTGTGGGCAGCAGGCTGCCACGGCGGTACGGATCGAAGCAGGCGAACCGGTCATGGGCGCAGACGTCGACGAGTCGACCATCCCGCAGGAATCCGGGCTGGTTCCCGAGGCTGTCTCCTTCACGAAGGGGTGCTATCTCGGCCAGGAGCTCGTCGCCCGGATCGACAGCCGCGGTCATGTCAACCGCCGCCTGCGCGGCCTGGTGGTAGAAGAGAACCTGCTCCCACCCCGGGGAGCAGCGGTGTTCTCCGGCGACCGGGAGGTCGGCCTGGTCGGGTCGGTCGCCGAGTCGCTGACGCTGCGCGCCCCCGTCGCCCTGGCCCTGGTGAGGCGCGAAGTCGAAATCGGTGCAGCCGTCGAGATCAGGTGGGAGGGAGGCTCGGTCGGCGCCACCGCCGGGAACCTTCCACTCGACGATTTCACCGAGGATTGATCGTTTTCGAACAATGTCCGGCGACGATGGTGCTGTGACCCCCCGTCACCAGAGCAATACCAGGCGACCGGTACGATGATGGAGCGCCATGAACAAAGGTTCGATCCTGCTGATCGAAGACGAGGAGAGCATCGGCGAGATGCTCTCGACCGTGTTCGAGCGAGAAGGCCTTCGGCTCGTTCACGAACTGACCGGTGAGGACGGGCTTCGCCGTCTTGCCCGTACCGAACCGCTGGTTGTGCTCCTCGATCTGAATCTGCCCGGTATGGACGGCGTTGAGGTGTGCAAGCGGATCAGGTCGAAATCCGATGTTCCCGTAATCATGCTGACGGCCCGGGACACCGAGATCGACAAGATCATCGGGCTCGAGATCGGCGCAGACGACTACGTGACGAAACCGTTCTCGGCTCGGGAACTCGTTGCACGAGTCAAAGCCGTCCTACGACGATCCCAGGATCGTCCCACCGATCGGCGCTTCATCGAAGTGGGTGGATGGACGATCGACAGTGGAAGACGGGAGGTCAAGCCTCCACACGGAGATCCCATTCGTCCAACCGCCAAGGAGTTCGATCTTCTCTGGTACCTCTCCGATCACAAGGGAATGGTGCTGTCCCGAGCGCAGATCCTCGAAGCAGTCTGGGGATACGACTACTTCGGGGAAACCCGCACGGTCGACGTGCACATCCGGCAGCTCCGCAAGAAGCTCGAAGGTATTCCCATCGAGACGGTCTGGGGCGTTGGCTACCGGATCGAAGTGATCTGATGAGACGCCGGTTCTTCTGGTCGCTACTCGGTGCGATGGCCGCCACCCTCCTCATCGTGACCGCCCTCGGAGCATTGGTGACCCTCTCGCTCGTTCGGGCCCAGACTCGTCAGGAGATGCAACGCCAGGTCGGACAGATCGTCGGGTTGATCCAGGACGCGTTCGTGACCGACGGTGTCGACCTCGACGGCGCCGGTGCCCGCGATCTACTGGCCGAGAACTCGGCGCCGACGGTGCGGCGGACCCTTCTCGAAGCCGGCAGGGTGGCCGGACCCGAAGCGCAGGTTCGCCTGGTGGCGGTGACGTCCGGTGAACGAATCGTGGGCGGTGAGCTTCCGGTCGCGGTAGTACGGGCGTTCGACTTCGCCGCGATCCTGTCCGGCGAAACCATGGCCAGACGGGTCGCGGACCTCGAAGGCGGAGCAGTCGTCGAGGTCGTCGCCGAGCCGGTGGCGGAGATCGGGAGGACGGGCACGGTGCTGGCGGCAGTGCTGATCCGCCAGTCGGATGTGCTCGAATTCCGTTCGATCATCAGACAGATGGTGTTTCCGCTTCTGGTGGCGGCGTTGGTGGCAGCCGTCGTCGCAGGGAGGCTATCGAAATGGTTCGTCAAGCGTTTGGCGCACCTCCGGGAGGCGGCGAGCGAACTGGCCGCCGGCAATCATGAGGCCCGAGCCGCCGTCGAAGGATCGGACGAGATTGCGGCTGTGGCCGGGTCCTTCAATGAGATGGCGGACGAACTGGACGCAGCCCGACAGCGCGAACGCGAGTTCCTCATGAGTGTTGGACATGACCTCCGGACCCCGCTCACGACGGTCTCCGGATATGTCGAGATTCTCCAAGAGGGAAACCTCGACGGGCCCGAACTCAGCCGGATCGCCGGGGTGCTCGAACGGGAGACGGGCCGTCTCAAGAGGTTGATAGAAGACTTGATGCTGCTCGCCCGGCTCGAGTCGAACGAATTCTCGATTCGGGCGGAACCGGTCGAGGTCTCCGCCCATCTGGGAGAGACCATTGAGGCTTACCGGGGGCGGGCCGAAGCCGCCCACATCACCCTCCGGTTTGAGCCAGCCGGCGGTGGCACGGTGGCGATCGACCCGGACCGGCTCGATCAGATCGCCGGCAACCTGATCGAGAACGCGCTCCGCTACACGCCCGAGGCAGGCACCGTCACCGTCAGGCTGGCGGTAGGTCCCGGGTCCGTCCGTCTCGAAGTCATCGACACCGGACCTGGCATCTCGGCCGATGACCTCCCGCACGTGTTCGAGAAGTTCTACGTCGCCAGGAAGTACCGGCGTGTGCGTCCCGAGGGTTCGGGGCTCGGCTTGTCGATCGTGCACGAAATCGTTACCGCGATGGGAGGCACCATCGAGGCCCGATCGAACCTGGATCACCCGGGAACGATCATCACGGTGGTCCTGCCCACCAAAGAATCCCCTGCCCCTACGATGTAGGCCCTCATGCTCGACACAATCGTCGCCGCCGTCGAGGCGCGACTCCCCGCAGTTGTTGCCCGCTACGACGAGTACCGCTCCGCGGCCGGCGTCACGGACCGGTCGTTCGCTGCAGCCCTGTCCGGCCCCGGCGTTTCGATCATTGCCGAAGTGAAGCGGCGTTCGCCATCGCGGGGGACGCTCAACGCCGATCTGGATCCGGCCGGACAGGCTGCCCTTTATGAGCAGGGAGGGGCGGCTGCGATTTCGGTTCTGACCGAGCACGACCACTTCGGCGGCTCCCCGGATGATCTTCGCCTGGTCCGGGGCGTTGTCGGGGTTCCCGTTCTCCGGAAGGACTTCATCATCCATCCCTCCCAGGTCTGGGAGTCGGCGGCGATGGGCGCAGATGCCATCCTGCTGATCGTGGCGATCCTCGACGACGCGATGCTGCTCAGCCTCTTGACTGAAGCAACCGGAGCAGGCCTGCCGGCACTCGTAGAGGTCCACTCTGCAGAGGAGGTTGCCCGGGCGCAAGGCGTTGGGGCGAAGATCATCGGCGTGAACAATCGAAACCTGCGCACGTTCGAGGTCGACCTAACTACCGCCGAGCAACTGGCGCCGCTCCTCGGTGCCGGTGTGCAGCGTGTTGCCGAGAGCGGAATCCACTCGCCCGAAGATGTCGCCAGGATGGCGGCAGCCGGATACGACGCGGTGCTGGTGGGGGAGAGTCTGGTCCGGGCAGAGGACCCGTCGGAGCTCGTCGGGCGGTTCGTGGCGGCCGGTGCCCGATGTGGGTGAAGGTGTGTGGATTGCGACTGCGCCGGGACGTCGAGGCGGCGGTCGAAGCCGGAGCCGACGCGGTCGGATTCGTTCTGGCCGATTCGCCCCGCCGCGTGTCACCCGATATCGCCCGTTCCCTTGGTGCCGACCTCTCCATCCAAACGGTGCTCGTCACTGTTGATACAGAACCCGAGCAGCTGATGCGCTGGGTTGATGACACCGGTGCAAGCGGTGTCCAACCTCATGGTCGCTACGCTCAGGCCGCAGGCGACGCGGCGGTCGCGAGGGGATTGCTCGTGCTCCACCCCGTGGCCATGGACGCGGCCGTCGACCCTGCCGAGATCCCGGCCGATCGCATTCCGTTGCTCGACAACTCTCAGCCGACCCGGTCGGGTGGAACCGGTACGCCGTTCGACTGGAGTCTGACCGAAGGAGTGCAGCGCGACTTCGTGCTGGCCGGAGGACTGGGCCCTGACAATGTGGCGGCGGCGATCACCCGGGTTCGCCCGTGGGGGGTCGACGCCTCCACCGGCCTAGAGTCTGCCGCCGGAGTGAAAGATCCCGAACGCATCAGGGCGTTTGTGAGGGAGGCCAAGAACCAATGAAACTGGAACGACCCGATTCACGAGGCCGCTTCGGCGAGTTCGGAGGGCGGTTCGCTCCCGAGACCTTGATGCCTGCACTCGAAGAGCTCGAGCACGCCTTTGAGGCCGCCTGGGTGGACCCCGGGTTCCGCGCCGAGCTCGACCGCCTGCTGAAGGATTTCGTCGGCCGCCCCACCCCGATCTTCGAGGCCGAACGCTTGAGTGCTCAGCTCGGGTTCCGGGTGTTGCTCAAGCGAGAAGATCTCGCTCATACCGGCGCCCACAAGATCAACAACGCCATCGGCCAGGTTCTTCTCGCCCGCCGTATGGGCAAACCGCGCGTGATCGCAGAGACCGGAGCCGGACAGCACGGCGTCGCCACTGCGACGGCCGCCGCCCTGCTCGGCCTCGAGTGCGAGGTGTTCATGGGGGAGAAGGACATCGAGCGGCAGTCGCTCAACGTGTACCGCATGCAGATGCTCGGCACCCGCGTCATCCCGGTCACGAGTGGGGCCGGGACGCTGAAGGACGCGGTAAACGAAGCCATGCGAGATTGGGTTGGTACCGTCGAGACCACTCACTATGTGATCGGTTCGGTGGTCGGTCCGCATCCCTTCCCCTGGATGGTGCGTGAATTCCAGCGGGTGATCGGAGATGAGTCACTCGAGCAACTGGGCGAGGATCTGCCGGATGTCGTGGTGGCGTGTGTTGGCGGTGGGTCGAACGCCATCGGGATCTTCTATCCGTTCGCCGGTCTGGGCATTGATCTGGTCGGAGTCGAAGCGGCCGGAGAGGGCATCGAGACCGGCCGGCATGGTGCCTCACTGGGTGAGGGCTCGCCCGGAATTCTCCATGGAACCCGAACCTACCTCTTGCAGAACGCCGACGGCCAGGTGCAGGAGGCGCATTCCATTTCGGCAGGACTCGACTATCCGGGAGTCGGCCCGGAACACGCCTACTTCCAGGACCTCGGTCTCGCTCGCTACGTGTCGATCACAGACGACGAATCGCTCGAAGGAGTCAGTTTGCTGGCCAGGACCGAAGGCATCATTCCTGCCCTCGAATCTGCTCATGCGATCTCCTGGATCGCCAAGGCCGCCGGGGAACTCCAGGGCAAGACCGTACTCGTCAATCTCTCCGGTCGGGGCGACAAAGACGTTCAGCAGATCGCCGAGGCCCGCTCGTGAGCGCCGAACGACTCACGTCTATGTTCGCGGCTCGCCGCGCCGGCAATTCCACCGCGCTCTTGCCGTTCATGACGGCCGGATTGCCCGACCCCGGACATGCGGTCGAGATGTTCGAGGCGATGGCCGGGGCCGGCGCCGACGGATTCGAGGTGGGGATCCCCTACTCGGATCCGCTGATGGATGGGCCCATCATTCAGGAAGGCGGGGCGCGAGCCCTGGCTACCGGCGTTGGCCTCGAGGAAGGGCTCGAAATCGCCGGTCGGGTGGTCGCCCGGACCGGCTTGCCGGCTCTCGTCATGACCTACGCGAACGTCGTCGTGCAGGCCGGACCGGATGAATTCGCCCGCCGGGCAGCCGATCACGGCGTCAGCGGGGTGATCGTTGCCGATCTCCCCCTCGAGGAAGCCGGTCCCATCCAGGAGGCCGTCGAACGGGCCGGACTCGGCATGGTTCTGTTCGCAGCCCCGACGACAACGGAGGCACGACTGCGCCGGATCGTCGACGCAGAACCGGTCTTCATCTACGGGGTCGCCGATCTGGGGGTCACAGGCGAACGCAAGGTTGCCAGCAGTCGGGCCGGGGAACTCGCCGGCAGGATCCGGGCGCTGACCGATATTCCCCTGGTGCTGGGAGTGGGCATTTCGACCCCCGAGCAAGCAGCTGCCGTCGCAGCATCGGCCGACGGAGTGATAGTCGGCTCGGCATTGGTGCGCCGGGTCCTCGAGGCGAGGACACCAGCGGACGCAATCTCGTCGGTAGCCACCGGCGTGAGGGAGTTTCGCGCGGCATTATGAAAAGAGGAAGTTCTAGGTTCTAAGTTTTGGGTCTTAGGTTCTGACGCGCCACAACCTAGAACCTATTGACCTAGAACCTCTTCAAGGCAACGGTCACCCGTATGAAACTCGGACCGTTCCAGCCGGGAGTGGGGAGTGGGGGGATGCGGCGAAGAGCGATCCAGATTTCGAGTGACCGTTGCACCTCAAGAATACTCCTCATCAGGATTTGCGGTGGGCTTTGAGAGGATGGCGAGGCGTGGCGACCGCCTCCTCCGTATGCTCTACACTTCTCGCCGAGCCGGGGTGGCGAAATTGGCAGACGCGATGGACTCAAAATCCATTGGACCTTGGTCCGTGCGGGTTCAAGTCCCGCCCCCGGCACTACATGCCCGCCACCCGGAGTCTGATGTCCCGCACAGAACGACGTATCTTCCAGATGAACGAGCGCCTCGCCGAACTCGAGCGCGAAGAAGCGCAGGTGTTCGAGGAGCTTCAGTTCCACCGTCACCTCAACGACGACGCCCAGCGCGATGCCGCGGTTTCAGATCACCCGGAGGATCGGGCCGGCGCCCGCCAGACTGCCGCAGATGTCGCCAGGTTCGAACGGGCGGTCGCCGAAGTGCAAGCACGCCGCCTTAGGCTCGAGGAGAAGCGAGGCAAGCTCCTCGATCGACTCCGGGACCTATGATCACGGTTCATGCCCACTCTCGCCCTGCTCGACGGCCATAGCCTGGCTTACCGCGCGTTCTACGCGCTCCCGGAAGATCTCGCCACTCAATCGGGGCAAGTCACCAATTCGGTGTATGGGTTCGCCAGAATGCTGATCCGTCTCCTCAAGGATCACCCCGTCGACGGCCTGGCTGTGGCCTGGGACGTAGGGCGGAGGACGTTCCGCACCGATGAATACCCCGAGTACAAGGCACAGCGAGAGAAAGCTCCCGACACCTTCCGGAGTCAACTGCCACTGATCGATGAGGTGCTCGACTCGCTGGGGATCACCCAGTTCCGCATGGAGGGGTACGAGGCAGACGACATCATCGGCAGCCTTGCTACGAGTGCCTCCGATGAGGGTTGGGATGTGCTGATCGTGACGGGTGATCGCGACGCGTTCCAGTTGGTGAATGACAGGGTGAAGGTGGTCTACACGCGCCGCGGCATTTCCGACATCGTCATGGCCGATGAGCCGTGGGTGACTGAGCGCTACGGCATCAGCCCTGCGCAGTACGTCGACTACGCAGCATTGCGCGGCGACACGTCGGACAATCTGCCCGGCGTGCCCGGCGTCGGGGAGAAGACGGCGGCGCGGCTGGTCGCCTCCTACGGCACACTCGAGAGCATCTACGAGCATCTCGATGAGATGACGCCCAAGCTGCGCGAGAACCTCGAGGCTGCGAGTGCCCAAGCGTTCCTCAACCGGCATCTGATGCAGCTGATTCTCGATCTCGACACCGGTGCCGTGGTGGATGAGCTGACCTGGACAAACTGGGATCTCGACCGGATGAAGGTCCTGTTCCAGAGCCTCGAGTTCCATTCGCTGTTCGATGAACTGATGGCGGTGCATCCGGACGGCGCCCCGGAGGTGGAAGCACTCGACGTCGAAGTCGTGATCCCGCCCGGCCAAGAGATGAACGAACTGCTGTCCCGGATGGATCGAATCGCGTTCGACCCGCTCCATGAAGGAGGTGAGCTGGTCGGGGTGGTCATCGCCGTCGACGATGAGACGGCCGCCTTCTTGCCTATCGACCGGATCGATGAATGGAGTCCCTTCTTCACGGATGAGGGGGTCCCCAAGACTGCTCACGATGCCAAGGGCTTTGTCCGCGAGATGCTGGCCAGGAACCTCGAGGTCCATGGACTCGATCTCGATACGGCCCTGGCTGCCTACCTCATCGACCCGGCCGCCCGGTCATTCGAGTTGCGCGATCTGGCGGACCGCTACCTGGGTCTCGAGGTCGAGTCACCCGACACAGAGGCGTCCGGTGGCAGCCAGGGGGCGTTCGATTTCTCCGGTGGACCTGATCTCGAAGCGGCAGGCCGGCGGGCCGTTGTGCTCCGCCGGCTTTCCGGGGCACTGATGGATGAACTCGACACGCGCAGCGAGCGGCCCTTGTTCGACGAGGTCGAGATCCCTCTGCTCGGTGTCCTGGCCCGGATGGAGGTACGGGGCGTCGGTATTGATCGGAAGTACCTCGAAGGGCTCGGCGACGACCTGAGGGCTCAGCTGGCCGATCTCGAAGTGCTGATTCATGAGGCTGCGGGCGGACCTTTCAACATCAACTCAACGCTCCAGTTGCGTGAGGTGCTCTACGACCGGCTCGACCTCCCTGTTCTCAAGAAAACCTCGAAGGGGGCTCCGTCGACCGACGCCTCAGTGTTGAAGAAGCTGGGGGACGCCCACCCGATCGTCGAGCACCTGCTTCGGTACCGCGAACTCGAGAAGCTGCGGTCAACCTATGTGGACGGCTATCTGCCCTTGATCGCGGCGGACGGACGGATTCACACTTCGTTCAACCAGATCGCTGCCTCGACGGGACGGCTCTCTTCAGACAATCCGAATCTGCAGAACATCCCGGTGCGGTCGGAGACGGGCCGCCTGATCCGGCGGGCCTTCGTTCCGGAGGCCGGGTGGACGTTCGTGGTCGCCGACTATTCGCAGATCGAACTCCGGATCCTCGCCCACCTCAGCGGCGACCCCGGGCTGCTCGAGGCCTTCAAGAATGATCAGGACATCCACACCGCCACCGCCGCCCGGGTGTTCGGCAGGGATCTCGATGACGTTCCCGTCGAGTTGCGGAGAAGGGCGAAGGCCATCAACTTCGGACTGCTGTACGGGATGGAGGCGTTCGGCCTGGCCGACCGGCTGGAGATCACCCGCGAGGAAGCGACCGAGCACATCGACGCCTACTTCGCCCAGTTCCCCGATGTGCGGGCGTTCATGGATTCCGTGGTCGTGGACGCCAAGCGGTTGGGATACACGGAGACGTTGTTCGGCCGGCGCCGGTACCTTCCCGAACTGAAGAGCGACAACTTCCGCATCCGTCAAATGGGGGAGCGGATGGCGCTGAATGCTCCGATTCAGGGAGCGGCGGCGGACATCATCAAGAAGGCGATGGTCGAACTCGACACCCGCCTGGCCGGCCTCGAGTCGAGGATGCTGCTCCAGATCCACGATGAACTGGTGCTCGAAGTTCCCCCCGACGAGATGACGGAAGCGACCGGACTACTGGTGTCCACAATGGAGAGCGTGGTCGAGCTCTCGGTGCCGCTGCGAGTCGATGTCTCGAATGGCGCCAACCTGGCCGAGTGCAAGGGTTAATCCGACTCCCAGACACCTGGGATGATCTGCAAGCTCGCCGGGTTTCGACTGGAGGCCGGATGCTGTTCCGTGATACACTCTTTCCGCCTCGTGACGTTCCGTCGCGAGAGCATCTCTCTCGGAGGAAACACAACCACCCATGACGACCGAAAACGAATCCGCGCCTATCGCCGATGAGGCGAGCGATGCGGTGGCCGACCTCGAACCGGAAACTCCGGCGGCCGAAACTGATCAGACCGAAACGACCGACGAAGCCGTAGTGGCGGAAGCGGTCGCAGAGTTAGTCGAAGACGCACCCGAGGAGACGGTCACACCCGTCGCCGGGGAGGTCGCTGAAGAATCGGCGGCCGCGGTCATTGCCGAAGCGCCCGCTGCAGAAGTCTCTGAAGTGCCCGCCGAACCGGCTCCCGGAGAACAGGCTGAGGCCGTCTCCGAAGCGGAGGAAGCCGTTTCCGAAGCGCCCGCGGAGGAAGCCCCTGAGGCGGCTCCGGTTGAGGCAGTGGTTCGCCAGCCCCCGAAGCCGATCGTCGTCAAGACACTCGCCGACCTGCCGGACGATATCGCCGATGACTTCGAAGCCGCGCTCGCTCACACGGTCCTCGAGTTCTCCGAAGGCGACATCGTCGAAGGTACCGTCGTCGGTATCGATCAGAACGAGGTCCTCGTTGACATCGGTTACAAATCCGAGGGTGTGATCCCGGCTTCTGAGCTGTCCATTCGCAACAACGTGAATCCGGCCGACGTCGTGTCCCCCGGTGAGCGCATCGAGGCGGTGGTCCTGGACAAGGAAGACGACGAGGGTCGTCTCATCCTCTCGAAGAAACGTGCGCAGTACGAGCGCGCTTGGGGCCGGATCGAGACTATCACCCATGAGGGTGGCACGGTGACGGGCCCCGTCATCGAGGTCGTCAAGGGCGGCCTCATCGTCGACATCGGCCTGCGTGGATTCCTACCTGCATCGCTCGTTGAGTTGCGCAGGGTGCGCGATCTCGACCAGTACGTCGGTCAGGACATCGAAGCCAAGGTCATCGAACTCGATCGCAATCGCAACAACGTCGTGTTGTCACGGCGGGCGTTCCTCGAAGAGGCTCAGGCCGAGCAACGTCAAGCCTTCCTCGACGATTTGGCAGTGGGCGAGATTCGCCCGGGGGTGGTTTCCTCGGTGGTGAACTTCGGTGCATTTGTGGACCTGGGTGGCATGGACGGACTCGTGCACGTGTCCGAACTCTCCTTTCAACACGTCAACCATCCTTCAGAGGTCGTGAAGGTCGGAGACGAAGTGATGATCAAGGTGCTCGAGGTCGATCTCGATCGCGAACGGATCTCCCTCTCGATCAAACAGACCATGGAAGACCCCTGGGAAGCCTTCTCGAGTGTGCATGACGTGGGCTCGGTTGTGGACGGCACCGTGACGAAGACGGTCCCGTTCGGAGCATTCGTCTCCGTCGGCGACGGCGTCGAGGGTCTTGTGCATGTTTCGGAGATTGCCGCTCATCGGGTGGAGTCACCGGAACTCGAGCTTTCGATCGGGCAGCCGGTCAAAGTCAAGGTCACCGAGATGGACGAAGGTCGCCGCCGGGTGAGCCTTTCGATCAAGCAGGCTTCTCCTGATTGGCAGGACCGGCCGGCGCCGCCTTCGGCGGGCGCAACTTCCGCGCCGCGTGAGCCGCGTCGCCGTCCGCCCGAGCGCCGGGAATTCGAGAAGGAGCCGGAGACAACAGAAGAGCGTTCATTCAACGTAGATTCGAGTCTCGAGGCTATCCTGCAAGAACTCAAAGAACGCGGGATTGGCCGGCGCTGAGAACGCGGCTTGACAATTTCACGATCTGTGGCAGCCTCGGTGCTGGTGGCAGGGCCGGGGAGACTGAATAACGATGACTCTGCGACAACAGGGGGGTTTTGTGTACGGTAACGGTTGGGCTTTCACCGACCGCGCTGCTGTGCGCGCCCCCGCAACAAACTGGTACTTTGGGGTTTTGATGCCGTTCGAATGCGGCCCTCATGATTTAAGGAGACTCAATGGGTAGGCGGACACTCGTCCTGGTGGTTGCGCTGCTGCTGGCGGCCATCGCCACGTTTGCTGTGTACAACTTCCTCTCCGGAGTCGAAGAAGAGGCCGCCAAGGACCGCACCTATCAGGTCGTTTACCGCGCCCTCGAGGTTCTCCCGGAGGGCACCACCGGTGCGGCCGTGATCGAGCAGTTCCGCTATGTGGAGAGCGAAGAAGAAGCCCGCCTCGTTCCGCAGAACGCCATCGACTCGATCGAGAAACTCGAAGCGACGCTGGCCGGCCGGGTAGCCGCCGGTCCGATCTCCGGCGGGCAGGTCTTGACGACCGATCAGTGGGTGGCGATCACGACAGAAATCGCGCCGCTGGCCGGTCGGATTGCCGACGGCAAGGAAGCCATCACCGTTTCAGTCGCACTTGAACAGGGTGTCAACGGGTTCATCGAGCCCGGTGACAGGGTGAATGTGATCGTTTCCATGGAACTCGAGATCGACGTGCCGATCGGAGAAGAAGTCATCATCGGAGACGTGCAGCCAGAAGAGCCCGCTCCTGCCGATGGACAGCCGGTAGAGACCAATACCATCACCAAAGCCTTCACCCGCTATACGCTGCAAGGCGTTCCTGTCCTCGCAGTTGGCAAAGACGTCAAGCCGGAAGAAGACGCTCCTGCGGAGGTCGTCGTTCCTCAGACCACCGAAGACGGGGCGGTGACGGTCCCAGAAGAAGAGAGCAGCGTCGTCGTTCTTACCCTCGAGGTTTCTCCCGACCAGGCCGAGAAACTCGTGTTCGGCCGTGAGAACGGCTCGACCTGGTTGACGCTCGTACCTCCCGGATTCGTTGCCGTATCCGATCAGCCGACCGAGGGTGTGACCGTGGAAGCCCTGTACGGACCCGAGTTTGGCTACCTAACCAAGTTGTTCCCGTTCCTTGCCGACCTGGAAGCGTTGCTCCTCGAAGAATGACGACCGAATACGACTGGGACCAATACGGAATCATCATCGTCGATGACGATGACGAGTTCCTCGACGAGGCAAAGCGTGCCTTCGACGGACGCGTTCCGACCGCGCGCACGCTCGCCGATGCGCAGCGCGCCGTCGAGGCGGGCGATATCCGTTTGGTGTTGCTTGGACCATCCCACGCCCACGAGGCCGGTATCAAGGACGCCACGATGCTGCAGGAGTTCGATCCCGACCTCTCTCTCGTCCTGGTCGCAGGCACGATCACCGCTCCACTCCTGAGGGCGGCGCTCCGGGGCGGTCTTCGTGATGTGATCGAAGCACCCGTCTCTCCCGCCAAGCTGGCAGAGATACTTGGTGACGTCGGGAAGCGTGCCGAACGAAAACTGGCCGCCCCACCGTCGGAGCCGTATGCGCCCGCTGCTCCCCGTGAGGGCCGCATCATCACCGTCATGTCGGCCAAGGGTGGAAGCGGCAAGACGGTCATGGCGACCAACCTGGCCATGATGCTGGCGCAACACCATGACCCCAAGCGGGTCGTCGTGGTCGATGCCGACCTGCAGTTCGGCGACGTCTGCCTCGTACTGCAACTTGAGCCGAAGCTGACCGTCGTCAACGCCGCCCATGAGATCCATCGTCTGGACGAGTCCCTGCTCGATTCATTGTTGACCAAGCACCCAACCGGATTGAGTGTTCTCGCCGCCCCGCTCGAGCCGGCCTTCGCCGACGAGATCTCCACCGCCGCCATGATCGAGATCCTCGGCAAGCTGCGAGGCATGTTCGACTTCGTGGTCGTCGACACGGCTTCGCTGCTCGATGAGTTGCTGCTGTCGCTGCTGGAACGTGCCGATGACGTACTGGTCATCGTCGACATGGATCTGCCCAGCGTCAAGAACGCCAAGCTGGCCCTCGAGACGTTGCGCTTGCTGAAGTTCCCCTCTTCCAAGATCCAGCTGGTGCTCAACCGTTCGAACGCCAAGGCGCGGCTGGACGAGAAGGAGATCGAGAAGTCTCTAAAGATGAAGATTTCGGCATCTGTTCCGTCCGACGGGCTGGTACCGGCTTCGGTCAACGAAGGCCGGCCGGTCGTCGAGAGTGCTCCCAAATCGAAGGTTGCCAAAGGATTTGAGTCCGTATATAGACTCGTCGTTGGGGAGACAACCGAGTCAAGTCGGGAGTCCAAGCGCCGATGGTTATAGGTACTGGTCGACGCGCACCCCGAAGGAGGGACTGAACCATGGCATCGCTGTCTGAGAGAGTGGCCGCCGCCAAACAGTCGGGCGTGACGTTCGACTCGCAGCGCGAGAAGACGTTCCGCGACCTGCGCGGCAAGCTCCATTTCCGGGTCGTCGAGGAACTCGGTCCGACGCTCTACGACCGCCAGATGAGTGACGCCGAACTGCGTTTACGGGTGATGGAGATGCTCGAATGGGCAGTCGACCAGGAGGAGAGCGTCCCCCTGTCGAGCGCCGACCGATCACAACTCCTCAATGAGATCGCCTCGGACGTTCTCGGATACGGCCCGATCGATCCGCTTCTCAACGACCCTGAGGTGACCGAAGTAATGGTCAACGGACCGCACAGCATCTATGTCGAGCGCGACGGCAAGCTGGCCAGGACCGACGTCAGGTTCGTCGATGATGTCCATCTGCGACGCATCATCGACAAGATCGTCGGTCAGGTCGGCAGGCGCGTCGACGAGGCCACTCCGCTGGTCGATGCACGGCTTCCCGACGGTTCCCGCGTCAACGCGGTCATTCATCCATTGGCCATCGGTGGCCCGTTCCTGACTATTCGTAAGTTCTCCGTCGACCCATTGCAGGAGGAGGATCTGGTCCGGTTTGGCTCGATGAGCCAGAAAGTGGCCGACTTCCTGCGGGCATGTGTCGAGGGCCGGCTCAACATCTTCATTAGCGGTGGAACCGGCTCCGGCAAGACCACCACCCTCAATGTGGCGTCTTCCTACATTCCCGAGACCGAGCGAATCGTGACGATTGAGGATGCAGCCGAATTGCAGCTCCATCAAGAGCATCTGCTCAGCCTCGAGTCCCGGCCGCCGAACCTCGAGGGCAAAGGTCAGATCACGATTCGCGACCTGGTTCGCAACACCCTGCGTATGCGGCCCGACCGGATCGTCGTCGGTGAGGTTCGTGGTGGTGAGGCCCTCGACATGCTGCAGGCGATGAATACCGGTCACGATGGGTCGTTGACCACCGTGCACTCGAACTCGCCACGGGACACACTGTCCCGCGTCGAGACCATGGTGCTCATGGCCGGGTTTGACCTCCCGGTCCGGGCCATCCGTGAGCAGATCTCGTCGGCCGTCGATCTCATCGTCCACATCGGCCGGTTGCGGGATGGCACCCGCCGTGTAACGCACGTAACCGAGGTGGAGGGCATGGAGGGCGACATCATCACCCTGCAGGATCTGTTCCTGTTCGACTTCGGGATGGGTGTCGACGAGGACGGCAAGTACCTTGGTCGGCTGAAAGCCACCGGCATCCGGCCGAGCTTCAGCGATCAGCTATCGGACATCGGCATTCGCCTGCCGGGCGATCTCTTCGATCCCGAACCGTTCGCTCGCCGGTCTGATTCCTACACGATGGGACGGTAGCCATCAAGCGCCTCTTGCTCCTCGGGCTTGTCGTCATGCTTCTGGTCTCTGCCGGTCTACCGGCGCTTGCCCAGAGCGAAACGGCCTCTCTCGACATCCTCGATGTCAACATTGGACGGTACGAGGACGATGGTCGTGTCACAATGGTGGTCGAGTTCCGCAACATCGTTGGTCTCAACACTGACGAGATAGTGGTCACCGAGAATGGTGTGCCCCTGGAGTCGATTGAGGTCGAGTCCATTGCGGAGTCGACAGTCAGGGTGGGCGTTGTCCTTGTCATCGACGTCAGCGGCAGCATGGTGGGCGATCCTATTGAGCAGGCCAAGGCGGCCGCCGCCAGTTTCGTGCGCACCAAACGGGATCAAGACTGGATTGCGCTCGTCACGTTTGGCGACGAGGTCAATGTTCTCTCGGCCTTCCGGAATGATTCGGCTGAACTGCTCCGGCTGATCAGCACGCTCGAATCTGGGGGCGACACCGCCCTCTACGACGCGGTCATTCGTTCGGTTGGTATGTATCAAGGCGAGGCAGCCGAACTCCAACCACACATGATCATCCTCACCGACGGCGCAGATGATGGCTCCGAGGCGACGGTCGATGACGTGCTCGCAGTCTTGGACTCTGGAAGTGCCCCGCGGGTGTTCGGCATCGGGCTCGAGTCGGCAACCTTCGATCCTGGCCCCCTCCAGAGCTTCTCATCGGCTACCGATGGTCTCTATCTCGCAACCTCGGATCCGGCGGAGTTGGCGACGCTCTACGACCAGATTCAGCGCGAACTCGACAACAAACTCGTCCTGCGATTCAACGCCTCAACCAAGAGCCCGGAGGATGTTGCCTTCGCGGTCGAGTATGGCGCATTGGTTGCTTCAACCTCAGTCGCCGTTCCCGGTTTCGTAACGCGAACCACCGAGCCCCGGTCGACGACAACCGTGACCTTTCCGCAGGCGGAGCAATACACCGTTATCTCCAATGCCCCGGCTCCTCCCGGCACCTTGCTTCTGATCGGATCCCTGGCCGTTGGTCTTTCTCTGGTAATGCTGCTCTATATTCTCTTCGGGCGGGAGCAAGACGAGGGGGCAGACTCCTTCCGCAATCGCCTCCAAGCATACGGGCGCGGAGGCCGGGAGGCCGTTGAAGAGAAGAAGGGAATCCTGGCCCGCATCCCATTCCTCGGCCGCTTCACCGAACAAGCCGAGGAGGCCGCCCGGCAACGCGGGATTCTCAACGCTCTCAACAGTGTTCTCGAGCAGGGCAACATTCCTCTTCGGGCGGGCGAAGCTATTGCGGCAGGGTTGGGCCTCAGCATCATAATTGGTGTGGTTGTCTGGGCTGTGACCCGAAATGCCCTCTTCGGGATCGCGGCTCTGGCTGTGATGCTGCTCCTGCTGTTTGCGCTCATCCAACGGGTGGGCCAACGCGAGAAAACCAAGTTCGAAGAGCAGTTGCCCGATACACTGATCCTTGTTTCAACGTCTTTGCGCGCAGGGTTATCGCTGCTGCAGGCTGTCGAGGCCGTCGTTTCTGAGGCGCCGCAGCCGACCGCTCGGGAGTTCGGAAGGGTGATTGCCGAGACACGATTGGGACGTCCCGTTGTCGATGCTCTACACGGAATCACCGCCCGCATGCGGTCTGAGGACTGGAACTGGGCAGTCATGGCCATCGAAATCCAGCGTGAGGTCGGCGGTAACCTCGCTGAAGTGCTGCAGACTGTGGCAGACACGATGTTGCAGCGAAATCGGCTCCGAGGCGAGATTCGTGCGCTGACCGCGGAGGGCCGTATATCGGCCTTGATCCTGGCCGCAATGCCCTTCCTTCTCGGCTTGTTTCTGTTCACGACCAACCCCGACTACCTGAGCCCGCTCACCGCCGATATCAGAGGATGGTCCGCAATCGGCGTCGGATTGCTGCTCATGGGCTTGGGCGGATTCTGGTTGAAGAAGATCGTGGATATCGAGATCTGATGGATCAACTACTCCTTGCCGCTGGTTCTGTATTTCTGGTCCTATTTGCCTTTGCCTTCTGGGTGGGACTTGGTGTAGTACGTGTGCGCGAGGCGGCGACCGACCGGTTGGCCATGTACGGGCGGAACGCGCTGCGCGAGGAAACGCTGTCCAAGCCGGTCTCCGAACGGGCGATCGCCCCGATCTTCATCGGACTCGGTCGCGGTCTTGCACGTTTTACACCGGTGGGCTGGCTGAAACGCACGCAGAAGCGGTTGATCTTTGCCGGCAGCCCCGGAACTCTCGATGCCAACGCCTGGGCCGTGATCAAACTGTTGGGCGTCGCCGCCGGCCTCGGACTGTTCTTCCTGGCTGTATCGACGGTTGATCTCACAATTGGGATGACGCTGCTCATGCTTGCGTTTGCGCTCATTCTCGGTTTCTTCGGGCCAGACGCCTGGCTGACCCGCAAGATCGATGAGCGGCGCGCACTGATGCAGCGCGCTCTACCTGATGTCTTGGACCTGCTCGTCATCAGCGTTGAGGCCGGACTCGGCTTCGATTCCGCCCTGTCGAGGGTGGTGGCAACGGTCCCAGGCCCGCTGTCTGAGGAGTTCTTCCGCATGCTTCAGGAGACTCGCGTTGGCGTCACCCGCCGCGATGCGATGCGGCACTTGACGGACAGGACCGACCTCGACGAGCTTCGGTCGTTCATCCTCTCGATGATGCAGGCCGAGGCCTTCGGTGTGACGATCTCCCGGGTGCTGCGAGTGCAGGCAGATGAGATGCGCGTCAAGCGGAGGCAGCGGGCTCAAGAAAAAGCGTTCGCCGCTCCAGTCAAGCTGGTGTTCCCGCTGGTTTTCTGTATCTTCCCATCTCTATTCATCGTCCTGCTAGGCCCGGCAGCACTCCAGATCTGGGACAACTTCATCAATCTCTGAGGATTCATTGGTAGGACCCTCCCGCCATTCGCCTGCGTCGCGGTCTCCGTCGACTAGATGGTCCATCCGGAGTCTGTTTATGCTCATTCCCTGGGTCGCCATCGGCATCGCGGCATTTCAGCCCATCAGGGACAACTCGTTTCTCTGGCATCTCCGGGCAGGCGACCTTCAGCTCGGTGCAGGTGAGGTGATCCGAAGCGATCCCTTCTCGTTCACGTCCGGCGGCGCACCATGGCGGACCCAGAGTTGGTTGATCGAACTCATGTACGGATGGCTCGACGGCAGGTTCGAACTAAGGTTCGTACCTGCATGGATTGCCGGCTGCGCCTTGCTGACTGTCGGAGCGACCGGGATCCGCATGTACCGCCTCGGGTTCAATGCGACTCGCATATCCGCTGGGATGATCGGGCTGACGTGGCTGGGAGGTATGTACTTCGTTCCGCGGCCGGTAGTGGCATCGTTTGCCCTTTTGGCTTTGTTGATACTCGTCACGGAGATGCCCGGAATGAGATGGTCGATCCCGGTCCTTCTCTGGGTGTGGGCATCGAGCCATGGTTCTTTCGTTCTCGGGATTGGATACGTGGCGCTGTATGCCGTCGCTCAGCGGGATCGGCGGATCGTGCGTCCGCTGACACTGGCGAGCATAGTGGTGTCCCTTACGGCGCATGGGTGGCATGCTTGGGAGATCCTGTGGCGATTTGTATCGAATCGAGGAGCTTTGGATTTCATCTCCGAGTGGGCTGCTCCCGATCCGCTGTCCATTGGGGCCCTTCCGTTTTTCGCCGGCATCATCGCCCTTATCTATCAAGCGATCAAGGGCAGGGTTCCTGTCGGAGATCTATGGATCATCGGTCCATTCCTTCTGTTTGGGTTGACATCACTGCGGGCGCTATTTCCGGCAATGATTGTGTTGGTGCCGTGGATGGTGCCGGCGATCCGGTCTCGTGAGCGATCTAATGGTTCAGCTTCGCCGATTGTGGTGTTGATCGCGGCAGGACTCATACTGGCCCTCCCATTTGCCGCCTTTCGAGGTCCGGTCGAAATCGACGACCAGACGTTTCCGGTGGCAGCACTGGACTACCTGGCCAACGGCCCGGCTTTTCACGACGATGCCGTGGGCGGATACCTGATCTATGCCGGCGGTCCTGACCACGCTCATTGAAACTCCCCAGACCTGCTCACTGAAATTCCCCACCTCCTGAGAGGGAATACCCACTGTTGGGTGGGGCCCTCTCCAAGCTGGCTGTCAGCAACGACCCGCCGGCGAGGAGAGGAACCCCTGCCTGATGTTGACACAGGAGGAAGACGTGGAAGTTCATGCATTGAGGAAGCAGGGTTGGACGATCTCGGAGATCGCCCGCCACACGGGAAGAGACCGAAAGACGATCCGGGCGTATCTGGCTGGTGTCCGCCAACCAGGCGTTCGGGCGGTGGTCGAGGAAGATCCGTTCGACCACGTCGAGGCGTATGTGCGGCAGCGTCTGGTCGATGATCATGGTGTGTGGGCAACAACCTTGTTCGATGAGGTCCAGGCGTTGGGGTATGACCGTTCGTATCCGACGTTCACCCGCAAGATACGCGAACGGAATCTGCGTCCGCATTGCGAAGCCTGTTCGGGGGTGAAGGGCCGCCCCACGGTCATCATTGAGCATCCATCCGGTGAGGAGCTCCAGTGGGACTGGGACGAACTCGGGACGTGTCCGTGGGATCGGACCGTGGAGGTGTCGATGCTGGTCGGAGCCTTGTCGTATTCGTCCAAGAGTCGGGCGTGGCTGGCCTATTCGACCGATCAGCCGTATCTGGTTGAGGGCATCGACGCGGTGCTGCGCCGTTTTGGTGGCACCGCACGGGTGTGGAGGGTGGATCGGATGGCGACGGTGATCAACCCACAGACCGGGAAGATCCAGGCGTCGTTCGCACCGGTGGCGAAGCATTACGGAGTCAGAGTGGTGCCGTGTCCGCCGAGGCGGGGGAACCGCAAAGGCGTCGTGGAGAAACAGATCCACTATCTGACTCAACGCTGGTGGCGAACCCTCCAGGCGACGTCGCTGGCTGAGGCGCAGGCGTCTCTGGATCTGAGGTGTATCTGACTCTTTGATATAGGTCGCCGGGTTCCTAACCCAATTCATGGTCGGGTCCGGGGCGGGTTGTTTCTGTTGTAGTCGATCCGATCTTTGCGTGCCTTCTTCATCCCGGTTGATCGTTGCCGTCGGATGGCGGCTCCTCTGCCGGAGTGCTCGTCATCGGGGGTGACATACCCGATCCCTTCATGTAGCCGGACGGTGTTGTATTCGACTCGAATCCTGTCGAGCTCGACGTCGAGGACGGCAGGATCGGTGATCCTGGTCAGGTGGGGCCAGTCGCCTTTGAGGTGGCCGAAGAACGACTCGATCGGTGCCTGGTCGGTGGGAGTGTGGGGCCGTCCATGATGTTGGGTGATCGCCATCAGCGCCATGAAGGTGCGGGTGTCGCCGGCTTTCATCTCTGGTCCGTTATCCGGCTCATCGGATTTCAGCGGGGTGTGATGGTGGCGAGTAGATTCCAGTTGGGTTTTCCGGCGTAGAGGAGGGCTC